>DASXVI010000277.1:0-9415 GCA_036504315.1 Nitrospirota bacterium | reverse complement strand
GCATGTATTCCAGGTATCCGCAAGGGTGCCCGGTACCGTGATGGCCGTCCATGTCGAGGACAACCAGCGGGTAAAGAAGGGCGACCTACTCGTCGAGCTCGACCCGGCGATATATGAGGCAAGCCTGAAAAATGCGGAGTCCTCCGTCCTGCTCTCAAGGAACGAAGTGGGCGCGGACTACGCAATACTCGGCTCGTCGGAGGCAAACCTGTCCACCGCGAAGTGCCAGCTGGAGCTGGCCGAAAGCAATTTTGACCGCTCCAGCAAACTGTTCGAGCGCGGCATAATATCCCGGCAGGACCTCGATAAAATCACGACCGACAGGAAGGTGGCGGCCTCCGCTGTAAAAGACGCGGAAGACGCGGTAAAAAAGGCCCAGAGCGATATCGGCCAGAAGGCGCCGGGCGGTGTCGAGGCGAAGATTGCCCAGAAGAAGGCGATGCTCGACGACGCAAAACTCAGGCTTGCATACACGAGGATATTCGCCCCGGAGGACGGCTTTATCACCCGCAAATCCGTCGAGGCCTGCAACAATATACAGTCCGGTCAGCCGCTTATGGCGGTTGCGATGATAGAGGACCCGTGGGTCGTGGCAAATTTTAAGGAAAGCCAGTTATCTCATGTGAAGCCCGGCCAGACGGTCGATATAGAGGTGGACGCATACGGCGGCAAGGTGTTCAAGGGCAAGGTGGACAGCATCATGGCGGGCACAGGCGCGGCTTTTTCGCTGCTTCCGCCAGAGAACGCGACCGGCAATTATGTTAAGGTCGTCCAGCGCGTCCCGGTCAAGATACTCGTCGATAAATCATCGGACCCGGAACATCTGCTCCGCGTCGGCATGAGCGTAGTGCCGACGGTTGAGACCGGCAGGACCTGGCGCGATGTCGTAAACGAGCTTCTCGGAAAGTAATATGCATAATAAGGCGCACCAGGCGTCGGAGCCCAAGCCCGTCAGCAAATGGCTGATTGCCTTGACGGTCATGCTCCCGACCCTGATGGAGATAATCGACACCTCGGTCGCGAATGTCGCCCTGCCGCATATGCAGGGCAGCTTCAACGCGGGCGCGGACGAGGTCACATGGGTATTGACATCCTACCTCGTCAGCAACGCCATAGTCCTGCCGATGACCGGCTGGCTTTCGCGCGTGTTCGGCCGCAGGCGTTTCCTGATGACCTGCGTAACGCTGTTCACCATCGCGTCGCTTCTCTGCGGCGCGGCCCCAAACCTCGGCATGATGATTTTCTTCCGCATCCTCCAGGGCGCGGCCGGCGGCGCATTGCAGCCTATGAGCCAGGCGATACTCTTTGAGAGCTTCCCCGTAAACGAGCGCGGTGTCGCGACCGCGATATTCGGCGTGGGCGCGATGTTTGGCCCGATAATAGGCCCTGCGCTCGGCGGCTGGATAACCGACCAGATTAACTGGCGGTGGATTTTCTGGATAAATATCCCCTTCGGCGTCATCTCGCTGATACTCACGAAATACCTTATACACGACCCGTCCTGGCTGAAAAAGGGCGTCGAGAAAGTGGACTATTGGGGCCTTGCGCTGCTGACGATCGGCATCGGCTCGCTGCAGGTAGTGCTCGACAAGGGCCAGCGCGAGGACTGGTTCGAGTCCCCGTTCATCATCGCGTTCACAGCGGTAATGGTCATCGCGCTCATCGTGCTGATCTATCACGAGCTGACCACCGACCACCCGATAGTCAACCTGCGGCTTTTCAAGGACCGGAACTTCGCCACAGGCAACCTGCTGATGTTCATGTTCGGGTTCTGCCTCTACGGCACCATCGTCCTGCTCGGCCTGATGCTCCAGATGCTGATGGGTTATAATGCGACACTCGCAGGGTTAGTGCTTGCTCCGGGAGGCGTGGCGACATTGATTATGATGCCGTTTGTCGGCATTGCGATAAAGAAGCAGGACCCGCGCAAGATTACCTTCGTCGGGCTGATAATCAGCGCCGTCGCGCTTCATATGATGACGCAGTTCAACCTGCAGGCCTCGTACTGGACCTTCGTATGGCCGAGGGTAGTGCTGGGCTTCGGGATGGCCATGACATTCGTGCCGCTCACGGCAATCGCGTACCAGACGATATCCAAGGAGGAGATGGGAAACGCGACGGGATTTTTCAACCTTTTGAGGAATGTCGGAGGCTCGGTCGGCATCGCGTTTTCGGCGACGATGCTGCAGCGCTACGGGCAAGTGTTCCACAACAATATGGTTGGGTATATCAGCATCTACAACCCGGTCTACATGGATAAGTTCGATGCGGTAAAGCAGGGGGCGATATCGCGGGGGCTCGACCCTTCCACTGCGGGCCAGACGGCCAATGCTCTGATTTACGGGGATATGAAGAGGCAGGCAGCCATGATGTCTTACAATAACATCTACCTGATACTCGGCGCGATGTTCATCGTCGTCATGCCGTTCCTGCTGCTGGTAAGAAGGGCGAAGGCCGCGCCCGCCGGGCCGATGCATTAACCGCCGAGTATCACTTCCAGCGCGTCGTCCACCTGGTCCACGCCGATAATTTCAATTCCCTTTATCTTGGGCAGTTTCTTCATGTTGGACTTCGGCATCACGCACCTGTCGAAACCGAGTTTTGCGGCCTCGTATGCCCGCATGTCGGCCTGCGCTATTGCGCGGACCTCCCCGCCCAGGCCCACCTCGCCCATCACTACCGTGCGCGCCGAGACCGGCTGGTCCTTAAAACCGGACGCGACCGCCGCAAGCAGGCCCAAGTCCACGGAAGGCTCGTCTATCTTCAGCCCGCCGACCACATTGACATATACATCCTGGCCCATCAGGTGCAGGCCGACGCGCTTTTCCAGCACCGCGAGCAGCAGGGTGAACCTGCCGTAGTCCACGCCGATGGCGGTCCTGCGCGGGTTGCCGAAGCTCGTCGGGGTGACGAGCGCCTGAAGCTCCGCCATAATCGGGCGCGTGCCCTCTATAGTCGATATTACTACCGAGCCTGTGACATTCAGCCTCCGCTCCGCAAGGAATATCTCGGACGGGTTTTTCACCTCCGACAGCCCCGCGCCCTTCATCTCGAAAACGCCTATCTCGTTGGTCGAGCCATAGCGGTTCTTGACCGCCCGGAGTATGCGGAACGCGTGGCCCCGGTCGCCCTCGAAGTACAGCACCGTGTCCACCATATGCTCCAGCACGCGCGGCCCGGCGATGCTCCCGTCCTTTGTTACATGGCCGACGATGAACACTGGCGTGCCGGTCTTCTTGGCGTATACCACGAGCTGGCCCGCTCCCTCGCGCACCTGCGATATGCTGCCCGGCGCGGAGGATATCTGGCTTGAGTACAGCGTCTGGATGGAGTCCACGACCACGGCGTCCGCCTTGGACTCCGACGAGTGGCGCAGTATGTCTTCGAGCGAGTTCTCTGCCAGCACCAGCAGGTTGTCTGATGTGGCCCCGAGCCGCTCCCCGCGCATCTTTATCTGGCGCGCGGACTCCTCGCCGGAGATATACAGCACGCGGCTTCCGCGCTTTGCAAGCTCTTCCATCGCCTGGAGCATCAGGGTAGATTTGCCGATGCCGGGGTCTCCGCCGACCAGCACGACAGAGCCTTTTACCAGGCCTCCGCCCAGCACGCGGTCAAGCTCGCCGATGCCGACGGAAGTGCGGTGCTCGCCCTCTCCCGCGATGTCGCCGATAGGTGTCGGGCGGGATTTCCCGCCGTCCACGAACTGCGCCGCAACTCCCCGCTCAGGCGCTGTCCGCTCCTCGACCATCGTGTTCCAGCCGCCGCACTCAGGACATTTCCCGAGCCACTTCGGAGACATCGAACCGCATGATTGACACGCGAAAAATGATCTGTCTTTAGCCATTAATGTCACTTTCTTAGTTGAATTCCCTCACCCTATAATCCCTCTCCCGCAAGGAGAGGGATATATTAATCAATCCCCTCGCCCACCGGGAGAGGGGCTGGGGTGAGGGTGATACCTCGCGGGGTGAGGCCGTTGCCTAATACTCCCTCGGCACCCGCGCGCTCACATTGCAAAGCACTTCATACGATATTGTTTCGAGGAGGTTCGCGACTTCGTCCGCAGTTATCTCTTCGCTACCCTGCCTGCCGATAATCACGGCCTCGTCTCCAACCTTAACCTCGCCGGCGTCCGTAACATCGACCATGATAAGGTCCATGCAGACCGTCCCGATAATCGGACAGCGCATGCCGTTGACCAGCACGGAACCCCTGTTGCTGAGGTGCCGGTTTATCCCGTCGGCATAGCCTATCGGAAGCGTCGCGATGCGGGAGAGCCTCTTGGTATAGTATGTGCGGCTGTAGCTGATGGGCTTGCCCTCATCCACCCATTTCAGGTGCATGACGGCGGTCTTGAGAGACAATACGGGCCTAAGCTTCGCAGTCGCGGACATATGCGGAGAAGGCGGACAACCGTACAGCATAATGCCGGGGCGGACCATATTGAAGTGCGCGGGGTCGAACTCTATAATCGCGGCGCTGCCTGCGGCATGGAGGTAGGGAAACTCGTAGCCTTCGTCGCGGAGCCTGTCAATCAGGCCTGCGAACAGGTCTATCTGCTGCTTGGCAAAGCACTTGTCCGGCCCTGCCGCGTCCGCAAGGTGCGTCATTATCCCCTGCACGGTAATGGCGGGATTTTTGACGAGTTCGAGGATGAACTCGAACGCCTCCGCGGGAGTGACCCCGACGCGGCCCATGCCGGTATCCACCTTCACATGGACGGGCAGGGTCTTGCCGGCCTTCGTCGCGGCCTTTGCATATGCGTCCACCTGAGAATAGCCGAACACGGTGGGCGTGATGCCGTATTTCACGAGGTCGTAGACCTGGTGCTCGAATACACCGCCCAGCACGAGTATCGGCAGGGCAATCCCGTTCTCGCGCAGCCGGACGCCCTCCTCGACAAGCGCGACCCCTAAAAGCTCTACGCCCTCCTGCTCCAGCCTCTGCGCGACCTCCACGGCCCCATGCCCGTAGGCATCGGCCTTGACCACGCCCAACACCTTCCGCCCCTTCGCAAGCCTCCTGACCTCCGTCAGGTTGTGCGCGAGCGCGTCCAAATCTATATATGCCCTCGTGGGGCGTCCCGATATCATCGTAAAACTCCTGTAATAAGCCGATAAGAACAAAAAACAATTTATTTAGAATACCCCACCACCTATTGCATTTCAAGGCATTTTTAAGGTATCATCGATGCATGGAAAAAGTAGGGTTTACGACGACTATACCGGTCGAGGCGGTTTTCGCGGGCGGACACCGGCCCATCGACCTCAACAACATCTTCATAATGGCTGACGACCCGGCCGCGATGCTGGAAGTTGCCGAGGCCGAAGGCCTGCCGAGGACTACCTGCGGCTGGATAAAGGGGCTGTACATCAGTGCGCGTGAGGTCGAAACCGACGCGATAATCGCGGTGACCCAGGGCGACTGCTCGAACACCCACGCCCTGATGGAGCTGTGGCAGGCCGACGGCAGGCGCATCATCCCGTTCGCGTTCCCGTATGACAGGGACAGGGACCTGCTGAAGCTCCAGGTGCACAAGCTCATCGACGCGCTCGGCACGACCGAGGAAGCAACGATAAAGGCCTTCGACCGCCTGAGGAGTATCCGCGCAAAACTGAGACGGCTGGACGCGCTGACGGTAGACGGCAAGGTAACCGGCGCGGAGAACCATATCTGGCTTGTGTCCTCCAGCGACATGAACGGCGACGCGGACATATTCGAGGCCGAGCTTGATTTGTTCCTGACGGAGGCCGGGAAACGGGACAGCATCGCCGATACCGGCACCGTCCGGCTCGCATACATCGGCGTCCCGCCGATATTCAATAACCTCTACGAGATACTCCAGGGCGCGGGCGGGCATGTTGTGCTGAACGAGGTGCAGCGGCAGTTCTCAATGCCGTACGACAGCCCGGACCTGTACAGCCAGTACGCAAAATATACCTATCCCTACGATGTGTTCGGACGCATCGCGGACATAAAGGAACAGGCCGCGCTCCGCCATGCCGACGGCGTGATACACTACTGCCAGAGCTTCTGCTTCCGCGCGATGGAGGACCTGCTCATTCGCCGGGGCGTCAAGCTCCCGATGCTCACCATAGAGGGAGACAGGCCGGGGCCGGTGGACGCGCGCACGAGGATACGGCTGGAGGGTTTCGTCGAGATGCTCCGGGACAGAAAGGAGCGCCGCTGATGGCTGTCGGGATAGATTTAGGGAGCCGAGCGGTAAAGCTCGTAGAGTATGACGGGGCAGCCATCACACGCAGGCAGGCCTTCGATACGGCTGCGTTCTACCGCGACTTCGGGCGGCTGAAGGACGGGACGCTGGAGGTGGATTTTGCTGGTATCGGCATAAATCCCGCCGGGCGGCTGACCGTTACAGGATACGGCAGGAACACCATCAAGGTCGTCGGCGCGAAGGTAGTCTCGGAGGTAAAGGCCCATACTGTCGGCGCGGTGCGCCAGAGCGGCCTGAAAGACTTCACCCTGCTCGACATCGGCGGCCAGGACAGCAAAGTAATGAAGGTATCGGGCGGGGCTATGGAGGACTTCGCGATGAACGACAAATGCGCCGCGTCCTCCGGCAGATATATTGAGAACATGGCGGCCATCCTCGCGATGCCGCTGGACGAGCTGTCCCGCCACTTTACGAACCCGGTACGGCTTTCTGCGACCTGTGCAATATTCGGCGAGTCCGAGATAATCCAGAAGGTCGCCGAAGGCGTCCCGGCCGAGGAGATTGCCGCCGGGGTCAACCTCACCATAGTCAAGCGGGTCCTGCCGATGCTCGCAAGGTATCCCGACGGCCCGGTAGTATTCTCCGGGGGCGTCGCAAGAAATACGGCCGTTGCCCGCCTCATACAGGAGACAACAGGCCGGAAAGTGGTTACCCTGCCGGAGCCGACCTTCAACGGCGCGCTCGGATGCGCCTTATTGTCCTAAGCGACACCCAGCTTCATCCTGAAATAATCGAGCGTCTTTGCAAGGCCTTCCTCAAGCTGGACCTTCGGCTCCCATCCAAGCAGGGCCTTCGCCTTCGTGATATCCGGCTGGCGTACCTTCGGGTCGTCCTCAGGAAGCGGCTTGAACAGTATCCTGCTCTTCGAGCCGGTAATCCTGATGATGGCCTCGGCCATCTGGAGGACGGTCATCTCGGCGGGGTTGCCTATGTTTACCGGCGTGTCCACATCCGAGAACAGAAGCCTCGCTATGCCGTCCACTTCGTCGCTGACGAATGTGAAGCTCCTCGTCTGGGAACCGTCCCCGAATACGGTCAAATCCTCGCCCTTAATCGCCTGGCACATGAAGTTCGGCACGGCTCGCCCGTCCCGCAGCCTCATCCTCGGGCCGTAGGTATTGAATATCCTGACAATGCGCGTCTCGACGCCGTGGTAGCGGTGGTAGGCCATAGTCATCGCCTCCGAGAACCGCTTCGCCTCGTCGTAAACGCCGCGCGGGCCGATGGGGTTGACATTGCCCCAGTAGTCCTCTTTCTGCGGATGGACGAGCGGGTCGCCGTAGACCTCCGAGGTAGACGCAAGCAGAAGACGCGCGCCCTTGGCCTTGGCCAGGCCCAGAGCCTTGTGCGTGCCGAGCGAGCCGACCTTCAGCGTCTGTATTGGAAGCTCGAGATAGTCTATCGGCGAGGCCGGGCTTGCAAAGTGCAGGATATAGTCGAGAGGCCCGTCTACATAAAGATAATTGGTGATGTCGTAATGGACGAAGCTGAACTTGCTGCTCTTAATGTGGGCGATGTTCGCCACATCTCCGGTAATGAGGTTGTCTATGCAGATGACCTCGTGGCCTTCGGATAAGAACTTGTCCGCCAGATGCGAGCCGATAAATCCCGCCCCGCCCGTAATCAGCACTCTTGCCAAGACACACCTCTTTTAGTTGGTAGCTATCAGCCCCGGCCTACGCAGACATACCTGAAGCCCTCGGAACGCAGCTTCTCCGGCTCATAAACATTGCGCAGGTCGATCATCAGCGGGGTCTTCATGGACTTTTTCAGCTCAGGCAGGTCAAGTATCCTGAACTGGTTCCACTCGGTCATTAGCACCAGGGCATCGGCGCCCTCCGCGCATTCATATATCCCTTCGCAATAGTCGATGCCGTCCAGTACCTTTTTGGCCTCTTCCATCGCGACCGGGTCGAACGCCTTTATCTTCGCGCCAAGCTCCTTCAGCTCTTTCAATATAGTCAGGGCGGGCGCGTCCCTCATGTCGTCGGTATTCGGTTTGAACGAGAGGCCGAGGATTGAAATGGTCTTGCCGTCCACCGCTCCGCCGAGTGCCTCTTTTATCTTGTCCACCATCCTGAGCCGCTGCCTGTCGTTCACTTCCAAAACGGCCTTGACTATCTCGAACTCATAGCCGTTCTCCCTGCCGATCTGGACGATGGCCTGCGTGTCTTTTGGGAAGCATGACCCGCCGAAACCAGGCCCGGCGTGGAGGAACTTCGAGCCGATGCGGTTGTCAAGGCCCATGCCGACGGCCACCTTGTGCACATCGGCGCCCACCTTCTCGCAGATGTTAGCGACTTCGTTTATAAACGAAATCTTCGTGGCGAGGAAGGCGTTGGATGCGTACTTTATCATCTCGGCCGTTGCGACATTGGTAAGGACAAACGGCGTCTCTATTATATAGAGCGGGCTGTAAAGGTCCTTCATGATAGCCATGGCCTGCTCGGATGTTGCGCCGATGACGACCCTGTTCGGCCTCATGAAATCCTCTATGGCCGAGCCTTCACGCAGGAACTCCGGGTTCGACACTATGTCGAAATCCGTCTTCTCCTTCTGGCTCCTGCTGATGATGGCGCTTATTTTTTCGCCGGTCCCGACGGGGACGGTGCTCTTGGTGACTATGACCTTGTAGCCGTTCATGTTCTCGGCGATGCTCTGCGCGACTTCCTCGACATACGAGAGGTTGGCGGAACCATCTTCCTTCGGCGGCGTGCCGACGGCGATGAATATGACAAGCGCCTTCCTCACCGCGTCCGACAGGTCGGTCGTGAAGGTAAGGTGGCCCTCCTTCATGTTCTTCTTGACCATCTCTTCGAGGCCCGGCTCATATATAGGAATGATGCCTTCCTTGAGGTTCTCTATCTTCTTCGCGTCCTTGTCCACGCATGTTACGCGAAGCCCGAATTCCGCGAAACAAGCTCCGGTGACAAGTCCGACATAACCGCTCCCTATTACACAGATGTTCATTCCGCTCCTCCTCAATAAACTATCCGCGATGGACTCGAATTTATCCATTGGCCGCGTTCAATCCTTTCTGATTAAAGTCATGTACTCGTTAAGCGCCGCTTCCCAAGTCCTCATGACATGGCCGGTGACGCCGGTGTATTTAGCTTTTGAGAGCACGGAATACGCAGGCCTGTTTGCCGGCCTCGCAAGCTGCTCCGTCGTAATCGGCTT
>DASXVI010000276.1:0-5899 GCA_036504315.1 Nitrospirota bacterium | reverse complement strand
TTTGTGCCTTCCGTACCGACTTCCCGGAATGCGAAAACAGCGCCTGTTGCGATTACGGTCAGTGGAAAGGCCACCTGGTAGAGGAACAGCTTTCCCATGGGGACCTGTGCGATTGACGCGGCTATAATGAAGCCGGGATAGAGCGGGGAAATGTATTCCCATATATGGCGGAACCAATAATTGATGAAACTTTTTCGCTCCGGCCGTATCTTTGCTCCGCCCGATGAGGCTTCGACCATCGGCGCCGAAAAGTATGCGCCGCCAGCCGACGGCAGTATGCCGATAATGGCCGGCATTAGTCCCATCACGAGCCGTCTGTCTCCAAGCAGGCCGCTGAAGGACTCGACCAGCCTTTTTAGAGTCTCGGTCTTTCTGAGGATGTTTTCGAGGACCATAATCAAGGCGAGCGCTACCATCACCGATACGCCTGACCAGGCTATGCTGGAGCGCCAGGCCACGCCGAGGATACCGGCAGGGCCCATTCCCATCAGCAGGCCGAGCGCGGTCGCGCCGATGAGCATTACGCCGCCAAGGTTCCATTTTTGTTGCAGCAGGCGGATGACGAGGACGAAGACAAGCAGGACTTTCAGAAGCTCAACCAACTGTTTTCCCCTTCAGGTCGTGGAACAGCACGGCTTGGTCCTTGCCCCTGTGTTTGGCCTCGTAGAGGGCCTTGTCGGCCTTCTTTATAAGGTCCATCTTCTTTTTACTGTCGCCGGGGTAGGTTGAAATGCCGATGCTTACCGTTAGCGGCTTTTTGCCCCGCATGAACTGGGACGACTTCGTTTTAATATTCCTGAGGACCCTGTCGGCCATCAGTCCCGCTAACGCGGTATCGACCTTTGGGAGTATAATCGTGAACTCCTCGCCGCCGTAGCGGGAGACGGTATCGGAATCCCTCGTGGAGCCCTTCAAAATGCCGGACAGCTTCTGGAGCACCTTGTCACCGAATGGGTGTCCGTATGTATCGTTTAATACCTTGAAATCGTCTATGTCGATCATCATGAGAGAGAACATATCGTGGTATCTGTCGGCCCTCGAAATTTCTCTTTCAAGCTGTTCCTGGAAGTGGCGGTGGTTGAACAGTTCGGTGAGGCCGTCGGTGACCGCGAGCCTCTTGGTGCGTTCGTGGAGCTTGGCGTGGTCAATGCTCATAGCCGCAAAAGACGAGAGTATGGAAAGCAGCCTCAACTCGCCCTTAACGAATTTTCTGGGGCTGAAGTCGTCCACATAAAAAATACCTATGAGATCGTCCTTGAAAGCGAGAGGGACGCAGACCATAGACTTTATGCCTTCGTTTATCGCGAGCGGGTTGGTGAAGAACTGTTTGTTAGTGGTGTCGTTTATAACCATCGGCTCGCGGGACTTGAGTATTTTGTCTGTCAGGCCGCCCGGGCGCACCTTCCAATTGCGCTCTCCGGCGAAATCCTTGCTGAACCCCCTGCTCGCGTGCAGTTCCAGTTCGCCGGTATGCTTGTTGAAAAGGGCGATGCTCCCCGCGCTGGTGTTTGTCAGCCTCATCGCGCTCTTTAAAATTGCGTCCAGGACCTGGTCCATCTCGAGCGTGGACACGACGAGCTTCGCCACGTCGAGCAAGTCGATGAGTTCCCGGACTTCCTTTTTTTCGGACGAGGTCAGTTTTTCCACTGTTACTCCCATATTTCAGGGCCGTCTATAACGTCGAGGAGTATGTCTACCACCTGAGGGTCGAACTGGTTGCCCCGACACCGTTTAACTTCGGCTTTTATCACGGCCATAGGCAAAGACCGCCTGTATGGCCGGTTGGATGCCATCGCGTGGAATGCGTCCGAGGCGGCGAGTATCCGGGCGCCTAAGGGTATGTCGTCGCCCTTCAGCCCAGCCGGGTATCCGGAGCCGTCATAGTGCTCGTGGTGGCACTTGATTATTTCGCGGCTCTCTTCAAGGTAGAAAGTATGCTGGAGTATAGTCTCCGCTTCTTCTATATGGGTCTTGATAACCGCATATTCATCAGTAGTGAGTTTTCCGGTTTTATTCAGTATAGTCTCCGAGATGCCGATTTTGCCTATATCGTGCAGGAGCGCCGCTATCTGGAGGTCTTCCTTGTCCTTTGCCGAGAAGTCCAGCCTGTCGGCAATAGACGAACATATCCTCTCGACGCTGTCGGAATGCCCTTTGGTGTAGTGGTCTTTTGATTCAAGGGCCGCCGAAAGCGCCTTTACCGTTGAGAGGTAGGCAACCTTCGAGTCGTTGAAGTAACGCGCCTTCTCTATGGCGATAGCGACAAGGTTTGAGTAGTTTATTATCGCTTCGAGCTGTTCGGATGTGAATGCGGTCCCGTCGAACCTCTGGGTGAAGTTCAGCACGCCGATGGTCGATATGCTCTTCAGCGCGACATTCAGCGCGTATGGGGTGGTGTATTTCAGGTTGAGGGGGACGACAAGGAAAGAGCCCGGCTTGTTCAGTATCTTGAACCTGCGGTCGCTCATGCCGTCCTCGACGCTCTTTATAAGTATCGGCTCGCCGGTCTTCCATACATAGCCTGACACGCTCTCACCCAGTTTTCTTGCCTGACCGACTATATTAGGGTCGGTGCTCTCCTTTACCACCAGGCAGGGCTTGTTGTCCTCGTCGTGTTCGACGAGCATCAGGGACGCCTCCATGCATTCGAGTATCCCGGCACCCTTCTCGACGACGAGGCGGTAAATATCCGAAAGGGTATTCGTAAGGGATATTTCGCGGATTATCTCGTTGACGAGCAGGACGCCCTTGTTCTGGCGTTCAAGCTTCAGGGCGACGCCGCAGTACTCCGCAAGGATTTCGGCAAGGTTCAGGTCGTTCTGAGTGAAGCTCCCGCCGTCCTGCTTGTTGTTTATATTCAGTACCGCCGCTGTAAGGCCTTCTTCGAGTATCGGGATTACGAGCGAGCTGTCGTATCTTGCGGAGTCCGTGGATATCTTCAGGTTAGGGAATTCCCGCTTTATGTCTTCTATATCGTTTATCAGCATCGGCCTCTTGAGCTTGGCCACGAGGCCGGAAACGCCCTCCCCGAACTGGAGCTTTGTCTGCTCGACGATATTTTTTTCCATATGGAAAGAGCCGTCGATAGTAGAGGCGACCTTTATCCTGAGCACCTTCTCTTTGTGGTCGATCACCATTAAAGAGCCGCGTGCCGCGCCAAGGTCTTTCAATGCCTTTTTCAGGAGCGTCTCGATGCCGTCTATAAACCTGTCAATTGTATAAACCTCGACCATTTCTAGTTACTCCAAATTTTTATTTGTTAGAGTATTCATTATAAGTAAGGCTGGAGTCTTTTTCAACAGCAAAAGGGACTAATCAGCCTTAAAAGACTAAATAAGAGCGTTATCTATCAGCCGCGTCCCGCCTGCAAACACGGCCACGGCGATAAGGACGGTTTTGTCTGCAATATGAACAGATTTTATGCTGTCCGGGTCTACGCATTCGATATAGTCAACACGCAGGATTGGTTCGCCGGAAATTTCCTGAAGGACTGCTTCCTTCAGCCTCGCAGTATCCTTCTCGCCGGATTTGTAGACCTCGCCGGCCTTTTTCAGCCCCCTGCTTATCGAGAGCGCTGCCTTTCGCTCCTCCGACGAAAGGAAGGAGTTGCGCGAGCTGATCGCCAGTCCGTCGGCTTCGCGGACAGTTGGGCAGACGATGACCTCGACGGCCATGTTCAGGTCGGATGCCATCCGCCTGACGACCGCGGTCTGCTGAAAATCTTTTGCGCCGAAATAGGCCTTGTCAGGCATCGCGATATTAAACAGCTTGTTTACGACCGTTGCAACCCCGCGAAAATGTCCCGGGCGGCTTGTCCCGCAAAGCCCTTCCGACACCCCCTCCACGCTAACAAAAGTACCGTAGCCTTCCGGGTACATCGCGGATGCCGTGGGCGCGAACACAATATCCACGCCCTCGGCCTCGCACCGGGCAAGGTCGCCGGACAGGTCTCTCGGGTATTTGTCAAGGTCCTCGTTCGGGCCGAACTGCGTGGGGTTTACGAAGATAGAAAGGACTGTGACTTCGTTTTCCCTGCGCGACCGCCGGACAAGAGACATATGGCCTTCGTGGAGGTAGCCCATCGTCGGGACAAGGCCGATGCTCTTGCCTGCCGATTTTATCTTTCGCGCGGTCTCGGCCATCTCGCGGATGTTGTCGATGAATTTCATGGTTTATGCCTTTCCCTAAGCTCGTTTAGAAGCTGAAGAATATTTTTCCCGATCACGGGATGGACGGCATCGGCGGCTATCTCGGCAAGGGGCGCAAGGACGAACTCCCGCTCGTGCATCAGAGGATGAGGTATCTTGAGCGTATCCTCGTCTACCGTAACCTCGCCGTACAGAAGGATGTCGAGGTCGATGGTGCGCGGCCCCCATTTAATAGTCCGCACACGGCCCAGCCGGTATTCGACCCCCTGGCAGACCTTCAGCAGTTCCAGAGGGGTAAGCGCCGTCTCGACCTCGGCCGCCGCGTTGATGAAGCTGTCCTGCTCGGTATACCCTACCGGCGCAGTCTCGATGAAAGAAGAAACGCGGACGACCCCTACCCCGCCGGCCTCTCCGAGAAGCTCCAGCGCCCTGTTGAGGGTGCACTCCCGGTCGCCAATGTTCGAGCCAAGTCCAATCCACGCCTGCATACGTTCTCCTTGATTCCTTTGGATGATTATTACATCATAACGCATCTCCCTTGTCAACTGTTCAACCCAAAAATGCTTTGCAAAATAGGCAATTAGGTGTTATTCTTAGGCTTTGCGAAAGCGAGGATTCCTTTGGTTTCTATAATTTTCCCGACGGCCTTTGAGATGGAGCCTTTTGTCGGCCTGATGAAGCGGCCGCAGGTGTTTTCGGCCGTCCGCAGGGAGGGTTTTCGCGGCACTATTGCCGGGCTGGAGGTCGAGGTTCTGGTGTGCGGTGCAGGTCAGGCGAATTCGGCCCAGACTGTTGCCGCATTGATTGAGTCCCGCTTGCCCGAACTTATTGTCCTCGGCGGCGTGGCCGGGGCATTCCGTCAGTCGGGGCTTTCTATCGGGGACACCGCAATGGCGACCGGGGAGGTTTACGCGGACTTGGGCGTGCAAACCCGCGACGGCAGGCTCGGGCTCTCTGAAATATCATTGCCGCTTGTCGAAAAGGCCGGCGAACGGTTTTTTGAAGATATTCCGATAAATTGTCCGGCAGCCGCGCTTAATTGGGCGGCAGACGAGAATGTGCCCGCAGGGCTTTTTGCGACCGTTTCCACCGTAACCGGCACTACTTCCGAGGCCGACAGGATTTGGAAGCAATACGGCGCATTGTGCGAGAACATGGAAGGCGCGGCCGCCGCACAGGTAGCCCTGGTCTACGGCGCACCGTTTATTGAAATACGAGGCATCAGCAACATGGTAGAGGACAGGAACAGGGACAACTGGGATCTGCCGCTCGCGGCCGGACGCTCCGCCGCCGCCGTTGCCGGGATGCTTGCCAGATACGCCTTGGAGAACATATGAAACTGACACTCGGGTATTCGCCCTGCCCAAACGACACCTTCATCTTTTACGGCTTGACGCACGGCAGGACGCCTGTGAGCGGGGTCGATATTGTGGAATCGCTTGACGATGTAGAAACGCTCAACCGGCGGGCGCTGAAGACCGAGCTTGACCTTACGAAGGTGTCGTTCCATGCGCTCGCATACCTGAGAGAGGACTACTGCCTGCTCAAAAGCGGGGCCGCCCTCGGAAGGGGATGCGGACCGCTCGTGGTATCGAGAAACTATAAAAGCATGGAAGAGCTGCGGGGCAAAAAGATAGCCGTCCCCGGAAGGTATACCACCGCCCAGCTGCTTCTGCTTCTTTATGACAAGGATTTCGACAATATCGAAGTGATGCCGTTTGAAAAGATTATGCCCGCCGTGGCGGAGGGCA
>DASXVI010000275.1:0-12009 GCA_036504315.1 Nitrospirota bacterium | reverse complement strand
CAACATAACCGTCCCTCTCGTATTCAGTTTTTTTAGGGGTTCTTACGCCAGCCTTGCCTTCAGTTTCAGGTACGGCCCGCCGTCGGTAACCTTTACCCATTCCTTGTGGCCCTTGCCGCAGTAGCCGAGCCCGTAAATCTTGGCATCGCGGCCTATCATGCTGATGGACTTGAGCAGTTCCGGGACATAGCCCGTCACGATTACCGGCGTAAACACCTTCCCTGTAAGCTTGCCGCCGTTTATCTCTTCCGCGATATAGCCCTCGAGCTGGATGCCCCAGCCCTTCGGGTCCTCCATGCCGTTTGACGGCCTGGTCAGAAGGTATCCGAAGTCGATGCTCGATATCATCTCCTCGATGCTGTCCTTGCCCGGCCCGAAGAAGGTATTGGTCATCCGGGCATAGGCCTTGCGCTCGAAGGACTCGCGCCTGCCGTTGGCCGTCCGTTTTATACCAAGCCTCGTGGCGGAGTTGAGGTCGGTTATGGGAGACACCAGCACGCCGTCCTTAATTATCTGGGTGCGGGACGCGGGCTGGCCCTCGTGGTCGAAGAAGAAGCTCGCGGCCTCACCTTCCTCCGCCGGGGAGTCGAACATATTGACGATGTCTGCGGCGACGAACTGGCCGAGGAAGTCCGCCCCGCGCGCACGGCCCTTCAGGAACATGTCCGACTCGGTGCCGTGCCCGAAGGCCTCATGCGCCGTGATGCCGGCGAACTCCGGCGAGAATATGCAGTCGTAGTAGCCGGGGACAAGCCTCGGAGCGCCGAGTATCCTGCCTGCGTCTCGGACAAGGCTGTCGAAACGGCCCCCTGCAACCTCGGCGTTTTCGTAGCCGCCCTGATGGCTGTCGCCCTCGTGGAGCTGGACCGTATCGTCCTTGTCCTGCATGACCGCCTGGATTATGGACTGGCCGCGCTTGATGTCCTGGAACATCGTCTTGTTCCGGTTTACATAAAGTTCCCGGCTGTTCACGAAGGCGTACTGGGCAACCGCATTCACGATGCGGCTGTCCATGCCCTGGAGCTTCTCCCGGTACTCGGAGCACCGCGCGACCTTGTCCTTCAGCGGGACCGAGCCGTTCGGGATTTTCTCCTGTACCTCGAAGTCGCGGTCGATGGCCTCGCCCGGGTCGATTGCAGGGCCGTCTCCGATGCCGGCGAACTCCGCCATCCGCACCAGCTCTTTCGCCGCATGGCGCAGGCCGTCCGCGGAGATGTCGGATGTCGAGTACTCCATGAAGTGGCTGCCGGTGAAGACCGTAAGCACCGCGCCCTTCGACGGGTCGAGCGGCTCGACGCGGGATTCTTTCGTCATGACGAGCACCCGCTCACCCCTGGTCTCCATTGCGAGCGCGCTCGCGTATGGAACCTTTTTCTCCATTTCGGAGACTATTTCCTTAAATATCGGTTTTAGCTCTTTGATGTCCATCCAATTAATATCGCCGACAGGCCGGGTTGTTGTCAAGGGTAAACCCTTTGCATGTGATATAATTTTATCATTAGCGGATAAAAGTTGGAGGAGGTGCATAATGAAGGCCCTGATAATTTCGGCTAACGACTTTGAGGACCTCGAGCTGTATTACCCATACTACCGGCTGAAGGAGGAGGGCTGGGACATAACCATCGCCGCGCCGGATACCGGCACAATTGCCGGAAAACACGGGTATTCCGTCCCGATAGAGTCGAAGTTCTCTGATATCAACCCGGATGAGTTCGACATACTGTTTATACCCGGAGGACGCGCCCCGGAGGAAGTCCGGATCAACGAGAACGCGCTCAGGATCGTAAACAGCTTTTTCGACGACGGAAAGATTGTCGCGTCCATATGCCACGGGGCACAGGTGCTTGTCTCGGCCAACAGGGTGCTGGGCCGCAAGATTACCTGCTGGAAGGGCGTCCGCGACGACGTTTTAGCCGCTGGCGGGCTGTATACCGATACGGAGGTAGTCGTGGACGGGAACCTCGTGTCGTCCCGGATGCCGGTTGACCTGCCCGCGTTCATGCGTGAGCTTATGAAACTGACCCGGATGGCGGTACAGTTGGAGCAGGCCAGGCGCGCTGCCTGAATCTTCGAGGGCGGGGCCCTTTCGCTCCGCCCTTTTTGGTTGATTTTCAGGCCCGAAAAGTGGACAATTCTGTATGGGCTTTTTTTATATTTGAGGTGACCGTGGACAGGAACAACAAGATCGACAGGGCTCTGATAATACTGCTGATAGTCCTGGTAGTCGTCCTTGCGTTCTTCTCGCTCCAGCGCGAGACCCAGGACGCAGTCACCGCCGACCAGGCGGGCACGGCAGGGCCTGCCGATTTCAGCCATGTGGTCGAGGCGGCCATGCCGTCCCTTGTCAAGGTACAGAACGAGGGGATTGCAGCCCATCCTGATGTTTTTGGCAAGTTGAGCAAGGGCCGCGACATACAGATTGCGGAGACGAGCGAAGGCAGCGGCTTCTTTATAGACAAGGCCGGGCTTATCCTGACCAACTACCATGTCGTAGACGGCGCGCAGCAGATAAGCGTATTCACTCCGGACAAGAAGAAATACAAGGCCGAGCTTGTCGGTGGCGATATCCTGTCGGATGTGGCCCTTATAAAGATAACGCCGGATTTCAAGGTCCGTCCGGTAACTCTCGGGGATTCCAGCCGCCTGAAGATTGGCCAGTGGGTCATAGCGATGGGCAACCCGCTCGGGCTCGATTTCTTCACATCGGCGGGCATCGTGTCTGGCTTCGGGCCTCCCGGCCCCAATTACATAGGCTTTTTCGACTTCATCCAGGCCGACCTCAACATAGAGCCGGGCAACTCCGGCGGCCCTCTGTATAATGCGCACGGCGTGGTCGTCGGTATAAACAACGCCTACCTGGGCCCCGGCACAGGCATCGGCTTTGCGATACCGATTAACCGCGCCAAGGATATCGTCGCCATGCTCCAGAAGAACGGCACGATTTCGCGCGGTTTCCTGGGGTTAATAGGCCAGCCGCTCGATGCCGGGCTTGCGGAGAGGCTGGGGCTGAAGGACATCAAAGGCGCGATGGTCAGCGGCATCCTGCCGGGCAGCCCCGCAGAGGTTGGCGGTTTGAAGGCCGAAGATGTGATACTTGCGTTCAACGGCGAGCCGGTGGAAAACGACCGTGCGCTTCAGGAGAAGATTTATTCCCTCCCGGCGGAATCGAAGGTTGAGCTTTCGGTATTCCGCAAGGGCGAAA
Source organism: Nitrospirota bacterium (assembly GCA_036504315.1). GTDB lineage: Bacteria > Nitrospirota > JACRHJ01 > JACRHJ01 > JACRHJ01 > DASXVI01. The sequence goes on along the minus strand of DASXVI010000275.1, from coordinate 8,807 downwards.
CCATTAAACTCCCCGTTACCCTTGGGGAGCTGAAGGCGCACTCGCTCGTCACCCAGCGGGTCATCATGCAGTGCGGCCTCACCCTTGAGCCGGTAAAGCCCGAAATGGCACGCAAGCTCGGCATACCGTCAAACGGCCTGATGGTGCTGAAGGTTATTCCGGGCTGCCCGTCTTATGAAGGCGGACTGAGGTTCGGGGACATTATAAGGAAGGTCGAGGGCCGAGAGGTCAACTCCGTGCAGGAATTTTATAACGCGTATTCAAGGCTCAGGCCGGGCCGCCACCTGCTTGTGCAGGTCTACCGGGAGGGCAGGCCGTATTATCTTACGGTCAAGCAGGATTAAATTTTAAGGGGCCGAACATCGTTTCGGCCTTTTTTGTTTTGCCTTCTTTGAACCAGTACATAATAGACAAGACAACCTTGGATTTCGCCAGCCAGATGGGGACGTTGAATGTATATCTCACTGTTGGTGATTATGGTTTTGCCCATGCGACCAAGGATGGGTCAGAGGACGCTTATTTTGTGATGATGAAAAAGGACGCTGATGGTATCTGGCGTATAAAATCATTCTAACAGGAGAGCATTATGAAACGCTCATTATTGTTTGTAGTTTTATTGGTCCTTGTGTTTTCCGGTTCCGCGAATGCGTATTTCAAAGGCCCGTGGAAGGGCAAGGTAATAGACGCCGAGACGAAGCAACCCATCGAGGGCGCGGGCGTGGTGGCGGTGTGGTATGTGACGCATCCGGGGCCGGGCGACAGCCCAGCAAGTTACCTTGATGCGGAAGAGGCAGTTACGGACAAGGATGGGAATTTCGAGATAAGCTCAAAGTTTTTCTTCACAATACCCAACATCAGGTATATAGAAAGTGGATATCCGCAAATAACAATTTTTAAGCCGGGTTATGGGTCTTATCCTCGATATGCTTCAAGTCCGAGAGGCTATATAAAAGATAATTATTTCCTCGACAAGGTTGGCGTAGTCGAACTGCCGAAGATAACGGATGAGAAAAAGAGGTATGAGTCGTTTGTTGCGGCCGGAGCGGGAGAAGTTCCTATATCAAAAAAGACTAACTACCAAAAGCTTCTGGATATAGAGTGGGAATATTTTCATCAAAAGGTGTCTAAATGAAAAAGACTATAATACTGATTTTTATTGCATTCCATAGGAATTGCTTCAAATTGCTATGCATATGAGTCAAATACTCATAAATTTTAAATGAGAAAGTAGTTTTAAATAATTTAAGCTCAATCAATCATAGTTTGAAAGCAATAGGTTTGACAGACGGCGTTAATACTAAGCCTGATAATATCCTAACATTACAAGACTTAATTAAGAATGGCGGCGTAGACGAGGATGACACTGTTGGCATAAATAACGATGGCTCCCTTAAAGTAACCCGCTATATCAACCATTTCCACGACCCGCTGAAGAACTGGGTGTCATCCGGCCTTACAACGGACCGAGAAAAAAGCTTTTGGCATAAATTAGGCATAGAGGCATATAAACTCATTTATGACATAGCCTCTGTCCCCATGTGGGCGCAGGAACCTCAGAGCAAGATGTCATATAAACTTAACAAGGGCTACCAGGAGAACGATTTCACCTGGAGCGCTGCTCGGGATGCATATTATAATGCCCTGTGTTCTACGAAGGATTCGGACCAGTGGAAGCCTTCTTGCTATCCCAGCCTCTTCTCATACACCCTGTATCTCTTGTAAAGCTCCGCGCCCATCGCCCGGATGCCCGAATTGATGGCCTCGTTGTCCTCAAGAGTCCAGGACAGCTCGGCACCGGTGACGCCGAGCTTCTGGCCCTGCCGGAGCGCGTCCACATACAGCACCGCGTCGAAACCCTTTCCCCGGTACTCCGGCCTCGTCCCCATCGCGAACAGCCGGTATTCCTTAACCTTGCCCCTGCCGAGCAGGAACTTCAGCCAGCCGAACGGCAGGAGGCTGCCCCCCATGCCCTTCAGGACTAAATTGATGTCCGGCACCGCAATCGAGACGGCTACTGCACGCCCGCCGACCTCGACGAACCGCACCATATCCGGCACTATGACGGGCTTCAGCTTTCTTGCCATGAAGTCCACCTCGGCCTCGGTCATCGAGGCGAAGTCCCAGTTTTTCTCCCAGGCCGAGTTGTAAATCTCCTTCACCAGACCCAGTTCGGCCCGGAAGTCGCCCATTTTTATCGACCGGACGGTTATCCCGTTCCGGGAGGCGACCTTGTCCGCGATGCGGGCAACCCTCTCGGGCGGCGGCAGGGACGCATCCAGCCACCACGCGAACAGGTCCTTGGCCTTTACAAACCCCGCGCCCTCGGCCAGCCTGTGGTAGTAGGGCGGGTTGTAGGCCATCATAAGCCGGGGGCTCATTCCGTGGCCCTCAAGGAGGAAACCCGCCTCGTCGTTAAGCGTCGGGGAAGCCGGGCCAAAAACTTCCTCCATCCCGCGCGCGGTAAGCCATCCGCATGCGGCGGAGAGCAGCCCGGTAGCGGCCTCCTGGTCGTCCTCGCACTCGAAGAAGCCGAACCATCCGGCCCTGGACTCGTGGTAGGTATTGTAGTTGCGGTCTATTATCGCGGCGACGCGGCCAACAGCCCGGCCGCCCCTCTCGGCAAGGAAGAACTCGGCCTCGGCGTGCTCGAAAAAGGGGTTTTTCGCCCGGTCGAGAAGCTCGCGGACATCGGACTTAAGGGGCGGGACCCAGAACGGGTCGTCCCGGTACAGCCTGTACGGCAGCCCGATAAACCGCTCGGCCGCCTTCCTGTCTTCAACAATAGAGATTCTGGGTCCGTCCATGCGGCTGAATATAGCATATAGCCATAAAAAATGAAAGACCCGCTCCCGGCTCCAAAACCCAAACTGTTCGTTTTATCATTTAGCATTTTAATTTGTTTGCCGATATAGTGTATGATAATCCCGGAAACTGAAAGTCCTGGCCAGCCCGAGTCTGGTTTCTACACCGGCTCGGAGGGTTCCGTATTAAGGGACACTTTCTTCTCCAAAAAACTGTTTTATGCTATAATTTTATAACATTGCTTCAATAAATTCACTGGAGGTAACGGGATGCCAGAGCTAAGGAAAGACCCAATCCTGGGGAGATGGGTCATAATCTCGTCTGAGCGCGGCAAGAGGCCGACGGACTTCAAGGAAGACAAGCCCCGCAAAAAGGGCGGGTTCTGCCCCTTCGACCCGGGCAACGAAGCTACGACTCCGACCGAGATACTGGCATACCGCGAAGCAGGCACAGCGCCCAACACACCCGGCTGGAACCTCCGCGTGGTGCCGAACAAATTTCCGGCGCTCCAGATAGAGGGCGAACTGAACAAGCAGGGCGAAGGCGTATTCGACAAGATGAACGGGATCGGAGCGCACGAGGTAATCATCGAGACCCCGCTCCACGACGCGACACTTTCGACCATGCCGCTGAAGGACGTCGAGAATGTCCTCTGGGCATACCGCGACCGTATAATAGACCTGAAGAAGGATTTGCGCTTCCGATATGTCCTGATTTTCAAAAACGAGGGCGAGGCGGCAGGCGCGTCCCTTGAACACTCGCATTCGCAGCTCATCGCGCTCCCGATCGTACCCAAAAGGGTCATCGAAGAGCTCGACGGCGCGAAGCAATACTACAACTACAAGGAGCGGTGCGTCTACTGCGACATCATCCGGCAGGAGCTCTCCGCCGGGACGAGGATAGTCAGCGAGAACGCGAGCTTTGTCGCGATGGAGCCGTACAGCCCGCGTTTTCCGTTCGAGACATGGATAATGCCGAAGGAGCATGTATCCTCGTTCGAGGACGCGAAGACGCACGAGTTCGCCGAGCTTGCCGATATGCTCCAGTCCACGCTCAGGCGGCTGGACAAGATACTGAACATACCGCCGTACAACTACATTCTGCATACCTCTCCTTTCAGGGAAGCGGACAACGAGTATTACCACTGGCACATAGAGATAATACCAAAGCTGACAAAGGTTGCCGGCTTTGAGTGGGGCTCAGGATTTTATATTAACCCGACCGCGCCCGAGGAAGCGGCAAAGTTCCTGCGCGAGGCCAAGATATAGCCGCCGAAAGCCGCATGGCGAGCTAAACAGTTACCCGGAGGCATTGACAAATGAAGATTGCGATAGCATCATCCGAGGTTTTCCCGTTCGCGAAGACCGGGGGGCTAGCCGACGTGGCCGGTGCGCTGCCAAAAGCGCTGGCGAAGATGGGGCTCGAAGTGGCTGTAGTTATGCCCCTGTATTCCGTTATAGACCAGAAAAAATTCGGCATTACCGACACCGGCAAGACAGCCTCCGTCCAGATGGACTGGCGGCATGTCGCCGCAAGGATATTCGAGGGCTCGCTGCCCGGCGGCGTCCGTGTTTTCTTCGTCGATGTGCCTGAATACTTCGGACGCACAGTCCTGTATGGGACGGCAACGGGAGACGAGCCGGACAACGCCGAGCGTTTTTTCTTTTTCTCCCGGATAATCCCTGAGGTGCTAAAGGAGATGGGATTTGCGCCGGATGTGGTGCATGTCAACGACTGGCAGGCCGGGCTTACCCCCCTGTACCTCAAGGCGCTCTACAAGGACGACCCGTTCTTTGCCGGTACCGGCTCGCTCATCACCGTCCACAACCTTGGCTACCAGGGCGTATTCTGGGCGCTGGACATGAAGATTACCGGCCTGGGCTGGGAGTACTTCACGCCGGAAGGGATCGAGTTCTACGGAAAAATAAACGCGATGAAGGCAGGGCTGGTCTATTCCGACATAATCAATACCGTATCGAAGACTTACGCCAAGGAGATACAGACGCCCGAATACGGCTATGGTCTCGATGGAGTGCTCCAGGCCCGTGCGTCCGACCTCTACGGCATAGTCAACGGCATCGACTTCGAGGAGTGGGACCCGGCCGCCGACAAGAATATCTACAACCCGTACACAGACCTGAAGGGCAAGCAGGAAAACAAGAAACGGCTGAAGGAAGAGCTGGGGCTTGCGCCGGGAAACAAGCCGCTGTTCGGCATCATCTCGCGCCTTGCGGACCAGAAGGGCCTCGACATACTCTCCGAGGCGATGGACGATATGCTCGCTACCGGCATGCAGTTCGTTATGCTCGGCACAGGCGACGAGAAATACCACAAACTGTTCAGCGAGCTGGCGAAGTCCAACCCGAAGCAGGTCTCAGTCACGATAGGCTTCAACGGAAAGCTCGCAAGCCGGATATACGCAGGGTCCGATGTCTTTATGATGCCGTCGCTGTATGAGCCGTGCGGGCTGGGCCAGTTGATATCGCTGCGCTACGGCACTATCCCTCTCGTCCGGAAGACCGGCGGGCTTGCGGATACCGTAAAGAACTTCTCTGCCAGGACCGGAAAGGGCAACGGTTTCGTTTTCACGGATTACACCTCGAAGGCCCTGATGAAGGCCGTGAAGGCGGCGTTGGCGGCGTATGAGGACAAGAAGTCCTGGAAACTTCTGGTAGAGGACGCGATGGCCGAGGACAATTCCTGGGGCAACTCGGCGGCGGAATATGCGAAGCTCTACAAAAAGGCATTCGAGAAGGCAAGGGGCAATAAGAAGGCTGCATGATTACATCCGAGAAGGTGGAGCTTGAGATACTAAGCGAGGTTAGCAAAATTGCTAACTCCACCCAGGATTTTAATGTAAAACTGGACAAGATCGTCCGGGTTATCGCCGTAAAGCTGGGACGCGACGTCTGTTACATCGTGCTCCGGGACAAAGACCGCGATACGCTTGTGCTGAAAGCGGCGGTCGGGCTGAACCCGGAATCAATCGACAGGGTAATGCTGCGGCTGGGCGAGGGCGTTACAGGCTGGGCGGCACAGTACAATCAGCCCGTCGCGCTCGAAGTCGCCTCCTCGGACCCGCGGTACAAGCTCGTCCCGCAGACTGGCGAGGAGCGGTATAAGTCCATGCTCGCGGTCCCTATCGTCTTCGACGAGCGGTGCATCGGCGTTATGACCGTACAGACGGTCGAGGCGCGCATCTATTCCCAGGACGAAATTACGCTGCTGACGACCATCGCAAACGACGTCGGCGGCATAATCAATACCGCCCAGCTTTACCAGGAGGCGGAGCAGAACATAGAGGCGCTTTCCGCGCTCTACGAGACGAGCCGCGCGCTTATCTCGACGCTCGACCTCTCGACGCTCCTGGAGCGGGTCGCGCGTTCCTCGGCCGAGGTAATCGGCGCGAGGGGCTGCATACTGCGGCTCATCAATACGGACACGGGCCTCCTCGAAATTAAGGCGTCCTACGGACTCCCGCCGGAACCCGGCAGGAGGTCCGACCTCCGCATGGGCGAGAGCATCGCCGGCAAGGTTGCGCTTGAGGGCAAGCCGGTGCTTATCAGCGACGCCTTCGAGAACGCGGAGTTCCTGAACGCGACCGGCGCGGTCGCCCGTTCGCTGATATGCGTGCCGCTGATAGCGAAGGACCATGTAATCGGCACCATCGCGCTGTACGACAAGGAAACGCCGGGCAGGTTAGGCGAACAGCCGTTCACCGAAGAAGACCTGCACCTGCTCACTACGCTTGCGTCCCAGGCCTCGATGGCCGTCGAGAACGCATTTATCTACGAGCGGGCGGAAGAGCTGGCCCTCCAGAACGAGAAAAAGGCGCAGGACCTGTCGTTTCTGTACGATATCGCCAACGCGATGCGCTCGACTTTAAGGCTCGAAAAGCTGCTCCACATTATCCTGACGGCGATGACTATGGGCAGCGGGATGGGCTTCAACCGCGCAATGCTGTTCCTCGTGAACGACAAGACGCTGACCCTCCAGGGGATGCTTGGGGTAGGCCCGTCGTCCGCATGGGAGGCTGGCGAGATTTGGGCGCGGCTCGGCAACAAGCCTGTCAACTTCCGCGATTGGTCGATAACCGACGCGGACATGATGGCCCAGAAAGAATCGGCCTTCAACCGTTCGGTCAAGAGCATGCGGATAAGCTACGAGGACGAGACCTCCGTCTTTGCCGCGGCAGTACGGGAAAAAAGGGCTATCAGCGTGCTCGACGCGGAACTCGAAGTCGGGCCGGACATTTCTAACGCGTTCGGAGTCAGGGAGTTCGCGGTCGTACCGTTGACGGCCAAGGACAGGGTCATATCGCTTGTGGTCGTGGACAACAAATACACCGGCCGGACGGTGCGCCACGAGGATTTGCGGCTTTTGATAATGTTCGCCAACCAGGCCGGCCTCGCAATGGAGTCCGCGATGGCTTATTCGAACCTCGAACACGCAAACCGCGAGCTGAAGGAAACGCAGGACAGGCTTATACTTTCGGAGAAACTCGCGGCACTGGGCGAGATGGCGGCCTCGATAGCGCACGAGATAAAAAACCCGCTCACGGTCATCGGCGGCTTCGCGACGAGGCTCGCCAAGACCGAGGGCGAGGGCGATACAGGCAGATACGCGAAGATAATCCGGGACGAAGCGAAGCGGCTTGAAAAGATCCTCGGTGAGGTGCTGGATTTCTCGCGCGAGATGCGTCCGAACATCCAGCCGGTGAACATAAACGACGTCCTGGAGAATACGCTCGCCATGTACGAGGAGGATTTCCGCGAGAAGTCGTTAAAGGTCAGGAAGAATCTGTTCCCGGAGCCGCTCGTAGTGATGGCCGACCAGCAGCAGCTGAAGCAGGCCCTCATAAACGTCCTGTCGAACTCGGAACAGGCGATGGAAAACTCCGGCGGCAAGGAGATTTATTTCCGCACATGGGTGGACCGGGATGCCGGGCGTGCGGTGATAGAGGTGACCGACACCGGCGGCGGGATACCGCCGGAAGTGATGCAGAATATATTCAACCCGTTTTTCACTACAAAAGTAAAGGGTACGGGGCTCGGGCTTGCGATTACGAACAAGATTGCAAAGAGCCACGGCGGGGATGTAGAGGTCGTGAACAGGGAAGGGTCCGGTGTAACGTTCAGGATAAAACTCCCGTACCGGGAGAACGCCCCAGCGGGCTGAATGCCATCCAAAGAAAGGGTTTATCAAAATGAGCAAAAGAGTTCTGGTCGTGGACGACGAAGAACATATGAGGCTGCTCTTCAGGGAGGAGCTGGTCGAGGAAGGTTACGAGGTGTTCCTCGCGGCGGACGGCGCCGAGGCGATACGGATGGTGGATGAGGTCCATCCCGACGTAGTCACTCTCGACATCAGGATGCCCGGCATGGACGGCATCGAGGTGCTCCGCGTCCTGAAGGAGAAGAACCGGGACCTCCCGATGATAATGTGCACCGCTTATCCTGAATACAAGCACAACTTCGGGGTATGGGCCTCCGAGGCCTATGTCGTCAAATCTGGAGACCTTCACGAACTCAAGGACACGATTAAGAAAATACTCTCCGCCGCGGCTTAGGTATCCATGGAAAGAAACGCTTCACGGCTTATAGAGATTATCAGGACCGGGGATAACGAGGCCTTGTCCCCGGCAATCGCGGAGCTTTTGCGCAACTGGAAGGACGCGCCCCTGGACGACCTGTTCTCGCTGAAAGAGCAGTTCGACAGGCTCGGGCTGGAAAACCGGGAGGCGATGTTAGACGAAGCGTTGACGACGATTTCCGAGAGGATGCCGGAGCCTTTCTTCGAGGCTGCCAGGGATTATTTAAACCCCCACTGGAAAACCGCCGTGGAAGTCCTCTCGCTTGGCGGCAGGCCGGGAAGCCTCGGGCTCTTTTTATCCATGCTTTCCGGCTGCCCAAGAAAGGCCCTGCCGGACCTCATCCGTTCGATAGCCCGTTTCAGGGACGCGGCTGCGGTTACCGAACTCAAACGCTACCTGACTGACCCCGACG
>DASXVI010000274.1:0-6874 GCA_036504315.1 Nitrospirota bacterium | reverse complement strand
GGGAGATAGCGGAGGCACTGATGAAGACTATAAAGACTTCGCCGCCGCCATGGATGAAGAAACTTCTTTAAACACACGGGAGGTACTTGAGATGAAGATGATAAGGGCGATCGTCAGACCGGAGAAGGAAGATGCCGTAGTGCTCGCGCTCGAGGGCGCGGGATTTTCGGCAATGACAAAGGCGCACATTTTCGGGCGCGGCAAGCAGAAGGGCCTCACGGTTGGCCCGATACACTATGACCTTCTGCCGAAGGTTCTGCTGCTTCTCGTCGTGAACGACGAGGACGTGGAGAAGGTACTCTCGGTCATTACGGACAACTCCAAGACCGGTTTCATCGGAGATGGCAAGATATTCATTTCCGCCATCGAGAAGGCTGTCACCGTCCGCACAGGAGATGGGCTATGAAAGAGATCATGGCGGTTATCAGGCAGTCAAAGGTCAAAGAGACCATTTCGACCCTTGCCGCAGCCGGCGTGGATTCGGTCACGGTGCACAGCCTGAACGGGCGCGGCCGCCAGGGCGGCGACATCATGCAGGTCGTCGACCCGCTGATGTCCACGAACGTGGAGAGCGTATCCAAAATCTGGAAGTTCCAGACCCCGTCGTCGATGGCCACGGATTCCACGTTGACGAAGCCGGTGTTCTGGGTGCCGAAGTCGCTCCTGGACCTCGTCGTCGAAGAGGTGCCCGAGGAAAAGGTAATCGATGCGATAACCTCGGTCAACCGCTCCGGCAGCTACGGCGACGGCAAGATATTTGTCCTGCCGATCGAGGACGCAGTAAGGATACGCACCAGCGAGCGCGGCGCTGCCGCCATCGCATAGGGAGGCAAGCCATGCGGGTCAAGGGCTTAACAAAGGGAGGGGCAGAGTGGACGCCCAGGTTCATTGTATCGGTCGACTTTGAGAAATGCATCGGCTGCGGCAGGTGTTTCAAGTCCTGCGGCCGCGGCGTCCTGGAACTCATCGAGAAGCCATACGAAGGCGACGACGAGTTCGGCGACGACATGGGCAACAAGGTTATGTCAGTAAAGGATGCGGCCGACTGTATTGGCTGCGAAGCCTGCGCAAGGACCTGCACAAAGAAGAGCTTTACACATGCCGAACTCTGAGGGCGCTATAAGTATGATTTACAGTCGCCATAAGTCTGCGGACAGCTCCTTCTGTCCGCGGGCTATCTCCGCCGGTGATACGGCGCTGGCATTTGCCTGCGCCGTATCGTCCGGATTTTTGCCTGGCGGCTCTTTGTCCGCAAAGTTCCCATCCCTCGGCCACGTCTTCAGTAAAGACGAACTTCGTGAGATTTTGCGGCTATGCGGCATGCAGGCCGACGTAGTTGGCTATATCGTTAAAAGCTGCGAGAGACCTGGACCGAAGTTCAGGCGGTTCGAGTACGACGATCTGTACGGCCTGCTCTCATCCAATGTGACCGATATGGACTCGCGCGAGTCCGAATGGCTTGCGCGTATCATCGCCGTAGCATGCATGGGAGATGACCACCTCTGGCAGGATATGGGGCTTCCGTCGCGAAGCATGCTTTCTTCAATCATGGAAGCCCACTTCAGGCCGCTTCACGACCTCAACTCTTCCGACATGAAATGGAAGAGGTTTTTCTACAAGAGGATCTGCGAGGAGGGCGGCTTTATGCTCTGCAAATCCCCCAGCTGCTCATCCTGCATAGACCGCGCAAAGTGCTTCGGACCAGAAGAATAAGAGGAACAATATGGACGTTCCCGGCATTTTAATTCCGCTGCTTTTAACCCTGAAGGTGGCAGGGTTTGCGACGCTATTCGCGCTTGCCGCCGGGGCTGCCGCAGCTTTTGTCATTGCGCGCAGGAGGCCTGCTGGCACGGAACTGCTCGACGCCGCCCTCACCCTCCCCCTCGTGCTTCCACCCACGGTACTCGGATATTATCTCCTAACCCTGTTTGGCAGAAACGGCTGGCTCGGCAAGCTGCTGGACGGGTTCGGATTGTCTCTTATATTCACGTGGCAGGGCGCGGTCGTCGCGTCCGCCGTTGTCTCTTTTCCGCTCGTCTATAAATCTGCCAGGGCTGCTTTCGAGGGCGTCGATAAGAACCTTGAGAACGCTGCCCGCACTCTCGGGCATGGCGAGTTCTCGCTCTTCCTGCTCGTCACGCTGCCGCTCGCATGGCGCGGCATACTCGCCGGCACTATGCTCGCATTCGCAAGGGCGGCCGGAGAGTTCGGCGCGACGCTTATGGTGGCGGGAAACATGGCGGGGAAGACGCAGACGCTTTCGCTCGCCATATACGATGCGGTGCAGTCGGGAAACCAGTCGGCCGGACTGGCCCTCGTTGCTGTTACTTCAGCGCTCTGCATTTCGGTACTTGTACTTTCCGGCAGGCTTCTTCGGCCGGCAAATTAGGAGGCGCGCATGTTGAGGGTTATCATAATTGTTTTCGCCCTGATGCTTGCAACGTCTTCCTATGCATGCGCGGGCCAGGAATTAATCGTCTCTGCTGCGGCAAGCCTGAAGGATGCGTTCGGCAAGGTCGCGGCCGGGTTTGAGGCCGAAAACCCAGGAGTGAAGGTCGTGCTGAATACGGCGGCCTCCGGAGCGCTGCTCCGCCAGATACAGAGCGGCGCACCTGCCGACGTATTCGCCAGCGCCGACCGCGAAACCATGGAAGCCGCCATCAAGGGCAATGCTGTTATAGCCAGCTCGTCAGCCGTTTTCGCGACGAACCGGCTCGTCATGATAGTACCAGCAGGCTCTAAGTCTGCCATAAGTTCTCTTTCAGGGCTGCTGTCCGTAAAAGTCAAGCGGGTGACTATAGGCAAGCCGGACTACGTACCCGCGGGCAAGTACGCAAAGGATGCTCTTGCCGGTGCGCGGATATGGGAGCAGGTCGAACCGAAGCTTATCTATGCCGATTCGGTGCGCCAGGCGCTGGATTATGTCTCGCGCGGCGAAGTGGACGCCGGGTTCGTTTACGCTACTGACGCGATGACCGCGGGCTGGAAGGTCGCCACGGCTTTGCAGATAAATACCGTCGAGCCTGTAATGTACAAGGCCGGAGTAGTGACGGGCAGCAAAAATGACGCCGTTGCCCGCAAGTTCATCGGGTATTTGGGCGGAGCAAAAGGGCAGGCCATTTTATCGGCATATGGATTTGGAAAGGCAAAGCCATGAGGTTATCATGAAGCTCTCTGTGCAAATAGAAAAGAAGCTGGTATCGGGCGGGCGGATATTCGAGCTCGACGCGTCGTTTGAAACAAGCGACAACTTTACCGTGCTTTTTGGCCCGTCCGGCTCGGGAAAGAGCCTAACGCTCGGCTGCATCGCCGGAATGGTCGTTCCAGACTCGGGCCGCATCGAACTGAATGGAACGCTGTTCTACGAAGACGAAGACACCGGGGCCGGGATACCCATTCGCAGGCGCGGCGTCGGCTACCTCTTTCAGGACTACGCGCTGATGCCGCATCTGAGCGTCGAGCAAAACGCCGGGCTCGGCCTCAGGAAATGGTGGAAGCTGCGCCTGACCCAGGAGGAATCTGCGCGCGTCGCATTGTACCTGCGGATGTTTGAACTGGAGGGCCTTGCGGGAGTGATGCCGCACGAGCTTTCAGGCGGACAGCGCCAGAGGGTTGCGCTTGCCCGTGCGCTGGTTTCCGGGCCAGAACTGCTGCTTCTGGACGAGCCGTTCGCATCGCTCGACCTGTCGCTTCGCGCGAGGATGCGCGAGGAGCTGATTACGCTCCAGAAACAATTTTGCATCCCGGTCGTGATGATTACCCACGACCCGGCGGACGTGGAAGCGTTCGGCGAGACGCTCGTCGAGTACGACGGCGGCAGATGCGTGAGGGTTAGCAGCTACAGGCAGATGCGCGGCATGGGGGCGGCCGGGGTAAAGACCGAACCCGTACTTATTGCCGGGGAGAATAAATGATGTTTATATCCGACACGACGCTTCGAGACGGCGAACAGGCGCCCGGCGTAGCTTTTTCTGTGGAGGAAAAAATTGCCATCGCGCGGCTTCTCGACGAATCCGGGGTCGACGAGATAGAGGCTGGCACTCCCGCTATGGGCGGAATGGAACTCGACGCGGTCAGGAGCATAGCCGCGCTCGGACTTAGCGCGCGGGTTGCTGCGTGGAACAGGGCCGTGCTATCCGATATCGACGCATCCATTTCCGCCGGAGTGGATATTGTAAGCATCTCTCTGCCGGTATCGGATATCCAGATTACTAACAAGCTCGCGTCCGACAGGACAGGCGTGCTGGACAGGCTTGTTCGCGCTGTGGAATATGCGAAGGCAAACGGGCTGTACGTCTGCGTCGGCGCCGAGGACGCATCGAGGGCGGACGCTAAATTTCTCTACTCCTACGCGGACGTAGCGATGAAGGCGGGCGCGGACAGACTGCGTTTCTCGGATACCGTAGGTGTGCTCGACCCGTTCCGAATGTTTGAGGTTATATCCGCTCTCCTGGTCAGAACGCCGCTTCCCATCGAGGTCCATGCGCATAACGACTTCGGCCTTGCGGCGGCTAACGCTCTCGCAGGCCTCAGGGCAGGTGCGGGCTGGGTAAGCACAACCGTACTTGGCCTCGGCGAACGCGCGGGCAACGCCGCGCTCGAGGAAGTAGCTATGGCGGCAAAGAATCTGCTCGGCATTGAAACCCGCATAGACGTTTCGCGTCTAAAAAAGCTGTGCGACTATACGGCAAAGGCTTCCGGCAGACCGGTCGGGCCAGGCAAGCCGGTAGTGGGCGGTAGCATATTCGCGCACGAATCCGGGATACACGCCGACGGAGTGCTAAAGCATCCAGGTTTGTACGAGGCATACTCGCCTGATATGGTCGGCCTCTCTCGTGAGATCGCAATAGGAAAACACTCCGGCCGCGCAGGGTTGGTTCATCGGTTCATGAACATGGGAATTCTCATCGACGATGAAGAGGCCGGGCAGATACTTGCCGAGGTGCGCCGCAGGAGCGTTGCACTCAAACGCTCACTCAGCGACTCAGACCTTCTCCGAATTAGGCGCGCGCTTCCTGCCGCTACAAGAATGTAGCTACACGTACAACCACGTAACCCGCTTCACTCCTCGATTCCTCGTAGCCCCAATATTTACAGACATCCATGCTTTGGCACGGCGGTTGCAATATCAATAATGCAACACAAGGAGGTCCGTCATGGACAACTGCTGCGGTACAGATACTACGAACAGGCTGGACAAGCTGAAATACCACCCCTGCTTCTCGCGCGAGGCGCACCACAAGTTCGGCAGGGTGCATATGCCTATCGCCCCTGCATGCAATATCCAGTGCAGGTACTGCGTCAGGAAATACGACTGCGCGAACGAATCGCGGCCTGGAGTGACGAGCAGGGTGCTGTCGCCGTTAGAGGCGATAGACAGGCTGCGTGCTGTGGCCGGGCGCGACCAGAGGATAACCGTGATAGGTGTCGCAGGGCCGGGAGACCCGCTTGCAAACCCGCAGACATTCGAGTTTCTCCGCATGGCGCGGGACGAGTTTCCGGAGCTGCACCTCTGCCTTTCCACAAACGGCCTGATGCTTCCGGACAGCCTCGACGAGCTTGTTGAGGTCGGGCTGGAAACCCTGACCGTCACGATAAACACCATAGACCCCGAAGTGGCCGGGAATATCTACTCATGGGTCAATTATAACGGCACCACTTACAGGGATACCGAGGCAACCGAACTGCTGCTGAAGAATCAGTGGGAAGGTCTTCGTGACGCCGTCCGCGCGGGCATGGCGGTGAAGGTTAATACCATACTCATTCCCGGCGTCAACGACCGGGAGATACCGAGGGTGGCCGAGGCGGCAGGCGCGCTCGGAGCGACTATAATGAATATTATGGCACTCATACCGCAGGCGGAGTTCTCTCACCTCGTGAGGCCCGGAATACACGAGCTTTCAAGGCTCCGGCTGGAGTGCATGCCGTTCCTGCCGATGATGACGCACTGCAAGCAGTGCCGCGCGGACGCTACCGGACTGATGGGCGAGGACAAGTGCATGGAGACCGAGACGGCAATGGCGAGGATAAGCGAAGATTATCTGGATATGGTTGCAACTTAGCTATAGCCGATGCCCAATGAAAAAGGGCCTACGACATAAGCCGTAAGCCCTTGTATTTTTTGGTGGAGCTGAGGGGGATCGAACCCCTGACCTCTTGAATGCCATTCAAGCGCGCTCCCAGCTGCGCTACAGCCCCATTTGCATTCGTGAGATGGGATAATACAATGGCGGGTTTTCTTTGTCAAGAGAATTTATGGCTCTACGGGGGCTTTAATCACAGCTTATTCCGGGATTATTGCTTCTTGCACCTCTGGCATACGCCTGAAGGCTTGCCCTCGATGCGCTCGCTGTCCGACGGCTCCACCACCCTGTAACGCACGCGCCTGTTCTTTGCCAGGTCCTCCTCATTGGTCCCGGCCGCCGTCACCCTCGTATTCCCGAAACTAATCATATTGACCCGGTCCGCGTCAGCGCCAAGCTGGACGAGGAGGTCTTTCACGACCTGCGTCCGCTTCCATCCAAGCTCTATGCTCGCCTTCTCGGGGGTGCGCTGGTCGTCGTATCCCGCGAGCAGGACGGATGCCTTGGGGTGTTTCTTTGTCCACTCATATATATCGGCCACATGCTTCCTCGCATTGTTGCTGAGTTCCGCGCTGCCTTTATCGAAATAAATGTCGCCCCAGACACTGCCGGTAATGCCGTAATTCGGGCCATCCGCCCAGGCTATGCCGCTGACTGCGAACACAAGAATAAATGCTATGATAAGCTTCCCCATCCGGCCCCCTGAATTTTTATTTAATGGATAATTATCATTATACCAGATCCATGCTTTCTGCCCTAATCAAATAAAAAAGGCACCCCGGATTGGGGTG
>DASXVI010000273.1:0-11495 GCA_036504315.1 Nitrospirota bacterium | reverse complement strand
GAGTCCGACTTCTGCTCGCGCCTCAGGTGCAGCCATTTCTCGCACTGTTTCTTCTTCCGCGCAAGGCGCGAGGCCGCATCCGCCGACCTGCTCGTGGTGAACCACCACATCCTGCTCGCGGACATCGCGCTGCGTGCTGAGATGGGGGGCGGCGCGGACATGGCCATCCTGCCGGGCTACAGCAGGCTGATAATAGACGAGGGCCACAACCTCGAGGACGGTGCGACGAGCTATTTCGGCAGCCGGGCATCGAGGCTCGGGATGTTGAAGACGCTGGGGCGGCTCCACCACAGGCGCGAAGGAAAGGATAAGGGCGCGCTGCCGTTCCTCGCGAACCGGCTGCGCTCCCGCAAGCGCTCAAACGAGAAGGAACAGGTATGGCTGGGTCTGATAACCGGCCAGCTCGTGTTCGAGAAAGACTCGGTATCGGCGCGGGTGAACGAGGCGTTCGACCTGCTGTATAAATTCATCGGGAACCAGTCGGGCGAATTTGGGGCTGAACTCAAGCTCCGGCTTACCGATGCCGTAAAAACCCGCCCAGGCTGGGTGGATGTCGAGGCCGCGTTCGACAGGCTCGGGGTCGAGCTTGCCCGGCTCGTCCGTTCGCTCAACTCCATGCATACTTCGCTGTCGGACGACGGCTTCGGCGACAAGCTCTCCGACCCGCTCATCGAGGTCAAGGCCCTGTCGGAGCGGCTGGAGGGCACGGCGGCGGAGCTTGACAACCTTGTGAAAGGCGGGCAGGACAGCCTCGTCAGGTGGGTCGAGGCCCCTTCGAAAAAGGGCGGCAAGGTGATTTCCATCTGCGGCTCGCCCCTGAATGTCGCGGGCGAGATAAAGGCCCGGATTTACGACAGGCTGAAGACGGTCGCGATAACCTCCGCCACTCTGACCGTAAAGAAGAAATTCGATTTCATAAAGAAGCGCATCGGGCTAGACTTGCTCCCCGAGGACAGGCTGCTAACCGGCGTGTTCCCCTCGCCGTTCGACTTCAAGAGCCAGGTCATCATCGGGATACCCAAGGACATCGTCCAGCCGACCGACCCGAAATTTACCTCCGAACTGACCGAGCTTGTGATGCATTCGCTCGAAATATCCAAGGGCCGCGCGTTCGTGCTTTTTACATCGTTCCGAATGCTGAACCAGGTGTATACCGAGCTTCTGCCGAGGATGGAGGCTGCGGGCATACGGGGCATGAAACAGGGCGAGATGCCGCGCCACAGGCTGCTGGGGGACTTCAAGAAGTACCCCTCGACCGCGCTTTTCGGCACGGACAGCTTCTGGGAGGGCGTGGATGTAATCGGGGACGCGCTTTCAAATGTCATAATTACCAAGCTGCCGTTCTCGGTGCCGGACGACCCGGTCATCGAGGCGCGTCAGGAAGAGATAGCCGCAAACGGCGGCAACCCGTTCATGGAATACATCGTCCCGCAGGCGGTCATAAAGTTCCGGCAGGGCTTCGGCAGGCTGATACGGTCCCGTACCGACCGGGGCAGCATCCTGATATTTGACAGGCGGGTCGTGGACAAGGCGTATGGCCGCGAGTTCCTCCAGAGCCTGCCTGAGGGCAGGTTCGTCAAGGAGCCGCGCAACGAGGTATTCAGGCAGGTAGCGGAGTTTTTCTCTAAATAACAAGTCTTTACTATTCACAGGAGAAACGATGAACTCGCTCGACCTTACATTGCTGCTTATAATGACGGTAACCGTCGGCCTTTCGACATTTCGCGGAGGCGTGCGCGAAATCTTCTCCCTCGCATCGGTCATCATCGGCTTCATCCTGGCCTCGCGTTATTACCAGATGGATACCTTCCTGCGGCTGACCCAGCACGACTGGCTGAACAACACCATAACCTTCTTCGCCATCTTTATGATTACCTCCGTCCTGATAAGCTTCATCGGGGGCCGGATATCCAACATGGTGGACAAGTCGGCGATTAAGTCATGGAATACTATCCTCGGCACGATGGTCGGGAGCCTCAAGGGCATAGTTATATGCTCGCTTTTAGCCTATGTCCTGATGGTGTTCCTGCCTGCCGACAGCCCCGTGCTGACGACCTCCAAGTCTCTCCCCTACCTCTCGCAGGCCTCCCGTATACTTTCCCCCATCGGGCCGGAGTTTTTCCGTTCCGAGTTCGGGAAAAAACTGGAGGCCCTGAAAAAATCCGCAATCCCGGCCATCCCGGCCCAGCCTTCCGGCAAACCTGCCCCGGAACCCAAAAAATAGCGCAAAATTTTGACCGTTCCCGCCTCAGCCTGTATACTTTTTTAATAATCCTGCATTTCTCATAACTCTACAGGAGGCGGAAGGATGTATTTCGACAAGTTCGACCCTCTAAAGGGCGAGCGGCTTGAAATAATGGACAAGGACGGCAATGTCAACGAAGCGCTCCGGCCCGACCTCCCCGACGACAGGATAAAGGACCTCTATGTCAGGATGACCGTCCTGCGCGAGGCCGACAAGACCGCGCTTTCGCTCCAGCGCGAGGGCAGGATGGGGACATATGCCCCGGTATACGGCCAGGAGGCCGCGCAGGCTTCAGCCGCCTTCCTGAATGAGCAGGACTGGATTGTGCCGTCCTACCGCGAGACCGGCGCGCTGTTCATGAAGGGCGTCCCCCTGAAGAACCTCTATATGTACTGGATGGGCGACGAGCGCGGGATGAACATGGACAGAAAGCTCCGCGTGCTTCCGATAGATGTAGTCGTCGGCTGCCCCCCTCTCCATGCGGTCGGCGTCTCGTGGGCGATGAAGCTCAAGGGCGAGAAATCCGTCGCTGTCGGATACTTCGGGGACGGCGCGTCGTCGCAGGGCTCCGTCCACGAAGCGATGAACATGGCCGGGGTGTTCAAGACGCCGACGGTCTTCGTCTGCCAGAACAACCAGTTCGCGATATCCCTGCCCCGCAGCAGGCAGACCGCGGCCCATACAATCGCGCAGCGCGCATTAGGCTACGGTTTCAAGGGCATCCAGATATACGGCAACGACCTGCTTGCGGTCTATGCGGCGATGAAGGAGGCGACAGACCTCGCCCGGAAAGGCGGCGGCCCGAGCTTCATCGAGATGCTTACTTACCGTTTCGGCCCCCATACCACGGCGGACGACCCGAGCAAGTACCGCCCGGCAGAAGAGGTAGAGCGAAACAAGCCCTTCGACCCGCTTGTGCGTCTGCGGCTGTACCTCGACAAAAAAGGGCTGTGGTCGGAAGACGAGGAATACGAGATAATCGACGACGCAAAGCGCGAGGTCGCCTCCGCCCTTGCCGAGGCCGAGGCCGTCCCGCCGCCGAACCCGTCCGACCTCTTCGACTATACATGGAAGGATATCCCGAAGCAGGCTAAGATGCAGAAGGAAGAACTGCTCTCCTTCCTTGCGAAGGCCGGGAAAGGAGGCGGCGAGCATGCCTAAGATAAACCTCGTTACCGCTATAAACCAGGCGCTCGACCAGGAAATGGCAAAGAACAGGAACATCATCGTCCTGGGCGAGGATGTGGGCCGGGAGGGCGGCGTCTTCCGCGTGACCGACGGCCTCCAGGCCAAGTACGGCGAGGAAAGGGTCATCGACACCCCGCTCACCGAGGCTGGCATCGTCGGCTCTGCGCTGGGCCTTGCGGTAGGCGGGCTCCTGCCGGTGCCGGAGATCCAGTTCGAGGGCTTCATGTACCTGGCTCTCGACCAGATAGTCAACCAGGTCGCAAGATACCGCTCGCGTTCGCGCGGCCTTTATACCCCGTCGCTCGTCCTGCGCATACCGTGGGGCGGAGGCATCCGCGCCCCGGAGCACCACTCCGACTCGCCGGAAGCCGTGCTTGTGAACACACCCGGCCTGACCGTCGTCCAGCCGTCCAACCCGTATGACGCGAAAGGGCTGATGATATCCGCCCTCCGGTACGGCGCGCCCGTTATTTACTGCGAACCCAAACGCATCTACCGCGCGATAAAACAGGAGGTCCCGGAAGAGGAGTATACCGTCCCCATCGGGGTATCCAATGTAGTGCGCGAGGGCAGGGATGTGACAATAGTAGCATGGGGCGCGATGATGCGCGACGCGCTGAAGGCCGCCGAAGAGCTGGACGCCGAGGGCGTGAGCGCGGAAGTCATAGACCTGCGTACCCTTGCCCCGATGGACACGGACACTATCGTCAAGTCGGTCGTAAAGACCGGCAGGCTCGTCATCACGCACGAGGCCCCGAGGACGGCCGGTATCGGGGCGGAGATTGCCGCGCGCGTTGGGTACGAGGCCCTCACCAGCCTGCTTGCGCCGATAGAGCGGGTAACCGGGTACGACACAGTTATGCCGCTGTTCAAGCTTGAGGACTACTATCTCCCGAACACGCAGAAGATTCTTGTCGGCGTGCGCAAGGTACTCAACTTCTGAGGAGGCCATAAATGGCTTATGAGTTCAAATTCCCGGACATTGGCGAGGGCCTGACCGAAGGCGAGATAGTGGAGTGGAAGGTGAAGCCGGGCGACAAGGTTGCCGACCACCAGACGATCCTCGAAGTCGAGACGGACAAGGCCGTCGCGGAGGTGCCGTCGCCGAAGGCCGGATACATCGTCAGCCTCAAAGGCGGGCCGGGCGACATAATTAATGTCGGCGAGGTAATAGCCGTAATCGACGATACTCCTCCCGCCCAGACGGGCACAATGCCTGCGGCTGAGAAGGCCGAAAAACCCAGGACCGCAGGCGCGCCAGCCGAGGCCCCGATGAAGGAGCTGACCCCTGCGCCCGTTCAGGAGAAGGTTGAGAAGTCCCCGTCTCCGCCCACTCCCGCGCCGAAACAGGAGCGCGCAAAGCCGACAGAACTAAATGTCTCGCCGGATGTCTACGCGCAGAAGGGCGGCTCGGTCGGGGTAGTCGGACAGCTTGAGGAGGCTCCCGAAGAAGAGGAAGAGAAAGCCGCAGCCGCACCCGCGCAGCAGACAACCGTCTCCCGCCCGCAGGTGGACGCCCTTCCGAAGGAGAGGATGCTCGCAAAACAGCTCGGCGTCGAGATAGGACAGGTCCGGGGGACAGGCCCAAAGGGCCGCGTGACCGAGGAAGATATAAAGAAGTACGCCGGACAGGGCATGCCTGTGAAGGGCGCACGGGGGCCGGAAGGCGAACCGGGCGCGGATACCTACGGGCCGGTCGAGCGGGTGCCATTGCGCGGGGTACGCAGGAAGATTTCCCAGGCCATGGTCGAATCGCTAACGAAATCCGCTCAGGTGACTACAATGGACGAGGCCGACGCGGGCCTGCTGTGGTTTATCCGGGGCAAGGTCAAGGACGAGGCCGCCGCCCAGGGCGTACACCTGACGCTCCTGCCGTTTATCATCAAGGCCGTTATCGGCGCGTTGAAGCGCGACCCGCTGATGAACTCCGCGATGGACGACGAGAAAAACGAGATTATGGTGAAGGGCTACTACAATATCGGGATTGCGGTCGAAACCGAGGACGGGCTTATCGTCCCGAATGTAAAGGACGCGGACAAGAAGACCATCATCGAGATCGCCAGAGAGATTGAAGATCTGTCCGCCAAGGCCCGGAAACGCACGCTCGACATCAG
Source organism: Nitrospirota bacterium (assembly GCA_036504315.1). Classification (GTDB taxonomy): domain Bacteria; phylum Nitrospirota; class JACRHJ01; order JACRHJ01; family JACRHJ01; genus DASXVI01. The sequence goes on along the minus strand of DASXVI010000273.1, from coordinate 5,948 downwards.
AGAGCTTCGCGGCGGGACATTCACCATAACCAATTACGGCTCCATCGGCGGGACATTCGCGACCCCGGTTCTCAACTACCCGGAGGCGGGCATACTGGGAGTCGGGCGGTTGTCCGAGAAGGCCGCGGTTGAGGACGGCGCGATAAAGGTGAAGAAGGTTCTGCCTCTGTCGCTCACATTCGACCACCGCGTCCTCGACGGCGCAAAGGCCCAGCACTTCCTCAACAGCGTCATCCGGCATATCGAGGACCCGGATTTGTTTTTGGTAGGGGTTTAAAAAGAAAAGGCCCGGAATTCCGGGCCTTTTTATTCGAACTAACATCGGCTTTTTTCTGTTCTCCAACTTGCCCGGTTTACCAGGTCTTGCCCTCGTCCGGGTCTATCTGGTTCTCCGGGTGCGCGTCGTTGTGGGACTTGACTATCGAGTTCCAGTTGGCGTCCACCAGCTCCTGGAACTTCACGAGCATCCACTCGTTGCCCGGCTTGAACAGGTGCTTGAACCGGCCCTGCGGCTTGATCCAGTCGATGACCGGGATCCTGTTCTTCTTTGGGGTATAGTTGAGCGTGTACTTGCCATACTCGACCTCGAACAGCGGCCAGAAACAGCAGTCAACCGCCATCCTCGAGAGCTTGATGGCGTCGTTTGTCTGGGTGCGCCAGCCACGGTTGCACGGGGCGATGACGTTAAGGAACTTCGCGCCCTCGATAGACATCGCCTTCTGCACCTTGGACATCAGGTCGCGCCAGTTGTGCGGCGAGGCCTGCGCGACATACGGTATATTGTGCGCAACGGCAATCTTCGTCATATCCTTGCGCGGCTGGACCTTGCCCTGCTGTACCTTGCCGGCCGGGCTTGTGGTGGTGTCCGCGCCGAACGGCGTGGACGAGGAGCGCTGGATGCCGGTGTTCATGTACGCGCCGTTGTCGTAGCAGATATACATGAAGTCGTGCCCGCGCTCCAGTGCGCCTGACAGCGACTGGAAGCCTATGTCATAGGTCCCGCCGTCGCCGCCGAACGCGATGAACTTTATCGGTTTGGTGATGAGTCCCTGCGCGCGCTTGGACTGGTACATCGCCTCGACGCCGGATATCGTGGCGGCGGCGTTCTCGAACGCGGAGTGTATCCAGGGCGTCTTCCATGCGGTATAGGGGTAGAGGCAGGTAGAGACTTCGAGGCAGCCCGTCGCATTCGCGATTACTACCGGCTCCTCTATCGCCATCAGCACCTGGCGCACGACTATCGGCGCACCGCATCCGGCGCACATCCTGTGACCGCCGGTGATCAGCTCTTCCCTGTCGGAAAGTTCTTTAAGTTTAAGCTGCAATGCCATAGCCTCTCCTTATCCCCTGACGGAAATGTATTCGTAAACGGTCTCGGCGTTCTTGCCTGATTCGGCAAGCCTGACAAGCTCGGCGTAGACCTTCCTGATGTCGTCCAGGCCCAGGTCGCGGCCTCCGAGGCCGAATATCTTGTTTATCATCAACGGCCTGCTCGGGACGTCGTAAAGCGCGCTCCTGAACTCTGTGAAGAGCGGGCCGCCCGCGGAGCCGAAGCTGTCGCAACGGTCCATCACGCATATCGCCTTGCAGCCCTTGAGGGCCTCGGCAATCTCGAGGTACGGGAACGGCCTGAAGACCCTCGGCTTGAGCAGTCCGGCCTTTATGCCCTTTGCCCGAAGCTCGTCCACAATGACCTTTGTGGTGCCGGCGGCGGAGTTCAGGACGACAATCGCGACATCGGCGTCTTCGAGCTTGTAGGTCTCAAACAGCCCGTACTCGCGTCCGAACTTCTTGCCGAATTCCTTGCCGACCTCTACGATGACATCCTTTGCGTTCTTCATCGCCTCGTGCTGCTGCTTCTTGTACTCCATATAGTAGTCCTGAAGCGCAAGCGGGCCCATCGATATCGGGGTGTCCACATCGAGCAGGTTCGCGGTCGGGCTCTTGTACTCGCCTATGAACTCCTTGACCGGGGCATCCTCCTCGACATAGAGGTTCTCGATAGAGTGGCTGATTATGAATCCGTCGAAACATGACATCACGGGAAGCCGGACATCGAAATGCTCGCCGATCCTGAGGGCCTGTATCGTATTGTCGTATGCCTCCTGCGCGTTCTCGGCGTATATCTGGACCCAACCCGCATCGCGCGCGCCCATAGAATCTGAATGGTCGCCGTGGATGTTTATCGGGGCGGACAGCGCGCGGTTGACGCAGGAAAGTATTATCGGGAGCCTGTTGCCGGCCGCGATATAAAGCATCTCCCACATCAGCGCAAGGCCGTTCGCGGAGGTCGCGTTCATCACTCGGCCGCCGGCCGCCGCCGCGCCTATGCAGGCGGACATCGCGGAATGTTCGGACTCGACCGTTACCAGGTTCGTGTGGACGGCGCCGTCCGCTACGAAGCTGGAAAACTGCTGCATGATGTCGGTGGACGGCGTAATCGGATACGCCGCGCAGACATCCGGGTTAATCTGGCGCATCGCGAGGGCGACCGCGCCGTTACCCGTCATTGCAACTTTCTTTGCCATTTATTATCTCCTTAATCTTTAGACCCTGCGTTCTCTTTAGAAAAAGAGAAAACAGCCAAAGAGAAACCGGATTAAATTATTGGTTTTCTTTTGGTCCTTTTCTTTTTTCCAAAAGAAAAGGACGGGTTGTATTTGTCTTACGCCTTCTGGGCTTTTGCTTCCGCCATCTTCTTCGCGATGGCGCGGGCCTTATCTCCGGCGTCCGGCTCCTGGCCCTCGGCCTCTGTCAGCATCACGATGGCCTTGGTCTTGGCGGGGCACTCAAGCGCGCATACGCCGCAGCCCTTGCAGTGGTAGTAGTCGAAATCTTCCCTCTTCCCGTCCTTGACCGCAACGGATGAGTCCGGGCAGTATATCCAGCAGAACATGCACTGTATGCAGTTCTCCTTTATCCAGATCGGCCTTTCCGACCGCCACGAACCGGTGTTGTATTCCGCCGCGTTGCCCGGCTCGTCTATAAGGCCGCCAATCTGTATTTCTTTGTAGGTCTTGAGCTTCCTGTTCATAAGGACTTCACCTCCTCATAAGCCCTGCTGGCCGCGTCCAGGTTGGCCTGGATAATCTTTTCCGCGAACTTCTTGCCGAAGCTTTTGCGGATATCGCTGAGCAGGGTCTCGAGCTTTATTACACTGGTGGCACGGACGACCGCTCCCAGAAGCGGGGTGTTCGGCATAACGCGCCCGATGGTCTCGATGCTTATCTTGTTCGCGTCCACACAGAACAGCTTCTGGCCCGGCTTTATCTGGAGCCTCTCGTTTATCTCCGCCGGAGTCCTGTGCGTATTCACGACATATACCGCGTTATCTGTCGCGCCCTCGGTCACATCTACCGCGTCCATTATGGTCGGGTCAACGATTGCGACGACCGCCGGGTTCATAGGCTGGCAGTGAAGCGTCATCGGTTCTGAGCTGATGCGGTTGTACGCCCGAAGCGGGGCGCCCATCCTCTCGGGGCCATACTCGGGGAAGGCCTGGACATTGCCGCCCTCAGCCGTGACGGCCTCCGCGAAAACCTTGGCCGCCGTGACAGTGCCCTGTCCGCCGCGGCCATGCCATCTGATTTCCAGAATTTCGGCCATTCTTTATAACCTCCTGTGGTTATGTAAAGGTTTTTAAACCTTGCAGTTCAAAGTTCTATTATAAACCCGAAATGCTTTTCGGAAACATTTTTTCTTTTCGGTTGTCAAAGAAAGGGCTATTCAATTATGCGCCGCCCCTCGAGCGATTTTATCAGCGTGCCGCAATCGGAGTATTCAAGGACTCCGCCGACCGGTACGCCGTAGGCTATCCGCGTGAGTTTTACCCCAAACGGCCTGAGCACCTTGGATACATACAGCGCGGTGGCTTCGCCTTTTAAGTTCGGGTTGGTGGCAAGGATTACCTCCTCGATGCCGCCCGCCTTCACCCGCTCGATCAGCCCCGCGACAGTGGTGTCCTCCGGGCCTACGCCGTCTATCGGCGAGAGTGCGCCCATCAGCACATGGTAGAGGCCCCGGTACTCCCGCGTGGCCTCGACCGCCATCAGGTCCGATATCTCCTCCACCACCAGGATGCGGCCCCGGTCCCGTTTGTGGTCCCGGCAAATGCCGCAAAGCTCGTCTTCGGTGATGTTGTTGCAGATACCGCAGGGACGGGCGCGCTCCTTCAGGTCTACCAGCGCACGCGCCAGGGAACCCGCGACATCCGGGCTCTCCTTCAAAATAAATAAAGCCAGCCTGGTCGCCGTCTTACGGCCTATCCCCGGCAGCTTCGCAAACTCGTCTACCAGCCTGTCAAGCGAATCTGACATTTACCAACCTTGGGGATTTGTCCCCGAACCCCTTAAAAACCGGGGAAACCGCCGGGCAGGCCAAGGCCGCCGGTAATCTTGGCCATCTCGGTGTTCATCATCTCCTGGGCCTTCTTTAGCGCCTCGTTTACTGCGGCGGTAACAAGGTCCTGGAGCATCTCGGCGTCGGCCGGGTCGATGACTTCCTTCTCTATCTTTATCGAGACGATCTCCATGCCGCCGGTGGCCGTGACGGTTACCATGCCTCCGCCCGCCGTCGCCTCGACCGTCTTTTTGGAGACCTCTTCCTGAGTCCTCTGTATCTTTTCCTGCATCTGCTTGGCCTGCTTCATCAGGCCGCCCATCATGCCTTTGTTCATCATGGCTGTTATCCTTTAAAAGAGTCCAGGTTCCTGGGTATCTATATCGACTATTTCGCCGCCGAACAAGTCCACGGCGGAACGGATGAGCGGGTCCTGCATGACCTCTTCCTTAATCAGGTCCTTGCGGGAGGTCTCTTTTTCCTTCTTGACTTCGCCTACCGTCTTTTTGTCCTTGGCCTTGTCGGAGGAATGCATAACGAGCTTCACAAGCCCACCCGTTACCGTACTGAGAGCATCCTCTATAAGGCTTATCTGCTCAACGGAGAAAATTCCAGAAAATTTAGCCGCCACTTCGAACGAATCGCCCTTGCGGCCCACAACAGCAACCCCGTTCATCTTCCCAAGTATCGGGTCAATTATCTGGTCATCAGGCTCTCTTCTGCGCTTCAGTTCAGCTATTGCAGCATCCCAGACCTCGTGCGCCCCGGTGTCCGCGTGGTGCGCATGCTTCTTCTCCGGAGCGGCGGGGTGGCTGTAGTGGTCGGCGTCGTCCGCCGCTTCCATCTTCCGCTTCGGTTCGGATACATGCCTCGGAGGCGCTGACGCAGTCCTGGGCGCGGGCGCGGAGAACGAAACCGCCCCTCCGTCCTTCAGGCCCTTTATGCCCGCGAGGATATCGTCCACCGATGTTACCGGCCTCGAGGCGGCCTTGATAAGCGCAAGCTCAAGCGTCACGCGCTGGAAGCTGGCGAACTTCATGTCCTCGACCAGCCTCATCAGGAGGTTCATAACCCGGATTATCTCTTCCGGGGAAAGCCCCGAGGCTACGCCCTTCAAATATTCGACTTCCGCAGCCGGGAGGTCCAGAGCCTTCGCCGGGTCGGGGGTTACCTTCGTGACCAGCAGGTCGCGGAAGAAACCCAGAAGCTCCGCCGAGAAACGGCGCAGGTCCTGGCCTTTGTCTATCAGGCTGTCTATGACCGCAAGCGTCCCCGCCGGGTCCTGTCCGGTTATCGAGCGGCCTGCCTCCCTTATCGCCTCGCGGCCTACCAGCCCGAGCGTGTCGTCCAGGTCCTCCTCGCGGATGCCGTCGGCCCCGCAGTAGGAAATCACCTGGTCGAGCAGGGACAGCGAATCTCGCACGGAGCCCTCGGCAATCGAGGCGAGCCTCGCGAGCGCGGCGTCTTCGGCCTTTATGCCTTCCTTGTCGCAGAGCGACCGGAGGTGCGCCTTGATCCCGTCCTTCGTAACCCTGCGGAAGTCGTAGTGCTGGCACCGCGAGAGTATGGTGGCCGGGAGCTTGTGCGCGTCCGTCGTGGCGAAAATGAAA
>DASXVI010000272.1:0-2518 GCA_036504315.1 Nitrospirota bacterium | reverse complement strand
GCGGAGGCAATTGCAAGTACGGCAGTTCCGACCAAAGTTCTAAAGTTCATGGCGCACCGATATCTATTAACAACTGTAACCTTTAAAATCACAGAGGTATTTTAGCACCATCGCCGCCCGAAAGCAATATCAGTTGAGGCTTCTTTAGCCCTTTGGCCCCGTCCATCCCAGCTTGTCCATCAATTTCTGGGCCCTCCACTTGTAGCGGTCATCAACGCTCAGGGTCAGGTAATGCAGGAGCGCGTCCCTTATCGCTATATCTTCGGGGACTGCTACGGCCTCCCAGGCGCGGAAAACCCCCCTTACCACATAGAGGTTGTCCCAGTTTACATAGGGCAGAAAAATCTTGCCGTCGAACGGCTCGCCAATCTCGGCAAGCGCGCTTGAAACCCCGTCCACCACCTCGTCGGAAGGTTTCCCTTTTGCCGTAAGCATCGCGATGAGCGGGAGTTTTGCCTCCTTCGCCTTCATCTCCCCAAGCCTTGCGGCGGCATCCAGGGCTACCGTCTCGTCCGGGTCCTTCAGCGCCCCTATTAGCGGCGGTGCGGCCTTTGCCGGTACGCACCTGAAGAGCGCCTCGGCCGCAAGCCTCCTGACGCCCGGCGAGGGGTCGTCCTTCAGCATGGACGCGAACTTGTCCGCAAACCGGAGGTCGCGGTTAAGGGTAGTAATCTTGAGCGCGCTCATCCGTACCTGCTCGTCCGGGTCTGACAGAAGTTTTTCCTTGCCGGGGGTCTCGGTCTTCTGCGCGAGCGACGCGAAGTATTCGGCGGCATCCCGCCTTGTCCCGGCATCCGTGTCGGTCAGCAGGGCGGCCATATGGCCCTCCGCGTTCAGATCCAGCCACGAGCGCTCAACCATAGCTGCGGCGGCGCGTATTGCCGGGTCCTCGTCCTTGAGGTACGGGTAAATCGCTTCGGCCCAGGAAGGCTCCTTCAGTGTAGCCAGTACCTGCGCGGCAGGTGTCCTGCGGGAGCCGTCAAGTAGCGCGTCGAAGAGGTACGGGACAGCCTCTTTGCCCATTGCATAAAGCGCCTGCTTTACCGTGTCGAGCGTATCGGAGTCCTTGATATCGAGAAGCTCGGCAAGCACCCCGGCGGAACTTTCATCCTTTACGCCGTTTAATATGTAAATCAGCTCCGGAACGCACCTGCGCTCACGGAGTGCGGCATGGACGGCCGGCAACGCCTCCTTTGCCATCCCCGTAAGCACATACTGGGCCTGGGCCCGGACGAACGAGTCCGTCCCCCGCACCATATCAATAAGTGCCGGTATGTCTTTGGTCCCGGGTTTCGCCAGGACCGTATTTCCCGCCTGGTCATTTATATTTATCTGGGGCGCGGCCTGCGCTGTGGCCGTGAAAATCACCAGCGCGGCGGCGGCCATGAATATCCTTGTCATAACACCTCCGTCAAAAAAAAAGCAAGGTCCGCCGTGGTGGCTCGCCTTGCAAAATTTGGAAGCGGGCGGTCCATCTTAGCAGGGATGTACGCTCGAGCCTCCCACAACGAGGGGTTTCGTATACTTTATCTTTCTCATCTGCTCACCCCCTTTCATATGATGCTGAATTAATAAAGCAATATCTGTGCCAGCGGAAAGGAGCTTACGGTTTGTACTTTTAGCGAGTAGTTGCGCTATAGCAGGAATAAGAAAGGCTGGCTACATGCCAGCCTTTCTTATTCCTGCGTACCCGGTTATCCCGACGGGCGAGTCCATCTTAACAGGGGTGGACTGTGGAGCTGGCTACAACTTTCGGAGCAGTGTACTTTATCTTCATGATTATACCCCCTTTCGGACGATTATTTTATAATGTACCATAAAAGTTGTTTTTCCCAAATTCAATTAACCTGAGTGGCGCGTTTGAGGCTTGACAGGGCCTTGTCTACCTTTTCCGCCATACGCGCCGAAGCCTTGAGGCGAAACTTTTCAAGGGCGGCAATGCTTTCCTTATTTCCAGGCGGAGAACAGTTTTCTATTAAATCCAGCAAAGTGTCCTTATAGTTATAACAATCTGGGCAACCTATCACTTCTCTGTTCAGATAGGTCAGAAAATGAGTTGCATCTCCTTTTTTCCCTATCTTTGAGAGCGCGGCAAAAGATTCAAGCATAAGGTTCTCGTTAGTAAGCTTTCCGTCCTTTGCGAGATTCAAAATATGCGGATACGCCTCGTTTGCCTCCAGTTTGCGGAGAAGATAAACGGCAGCCGCCTTTACCTCAGGATCCTGGTCGGATACTAAAATCTCCAATGCGGGATAAATCATCTCTCCAGTTGCGTTCTCACCCGACTGATACAGGACTTCAGTCAATATTGCCGGATTCGTTTCCTTCTGAATAAGCCGGAGCAACTCATTCCCGGTTTCTTCCCCTGGAATTCTAGCAATTATACGGACCGCCTTCACCCTGGTTGCAACGCTATTTTTATCTGTCGAGACAATAGATAAGACCTTTGGCAAACTGCAATTGACCAGCCCGGCCTCTATCATGTTGTCATATCCCGAAAGCGCATACTCCCTTACCA
>DASXVI010000271.1:0-4364 GCA_036504315.1 Nitrospirota bacterium | reverse complement strand
AGGCGACTTCCCGGTTACCGAGAGGCTTGCAAGGCAGGTGCTGTCACTCCCGATATACCCGGAGCTACCGCCGTCGGCGGTAGACGAAATCTGCTCCATAATAGCAAGCGTGTAAAAAATGGCTTCAAGCAATAAGGTCTTGATAGTGGCCGGGGAGTCTTCCGGCGACCTGCACGGAGCGAACCTCGCAAAGGAGCTGCTGAAGAAGCGGCCCAGCCTTGAGCTTGCCGGTATCGGCGGGCTCCAGATGCGAAACGCCGGCGTGAACACGCTCATAGACAACAGGGAGCTTGCGGTCGTAGGCCTGTGGGAAGTGCTGTCGCACTTCTCCCACATCAAGCGCGCCTTCGATACCATGACGGACATCCTGAAGAACGACCCGCCCGCACTTCTGGTCCTGATAGACTACCCAGATTTCAACCTCAGGCTCGCCAAAGTCGCAAAGAAGGCGGGCGTGCCGGTTGTATATTACATAAGCCCGCAGGTCTGGGCATGGCGCAAGGGCCGCGTCAAGACCATCCGGAAGATTGTGGACAAGATGCTTGTGGTGTTCCCGTTCGAGGAGGAGTTCTACCACGAATCCGGCGTGGACTGCGCGTTTGTGGGCCACCCGCTTCTCGACGCCATCGGGGAGCTGCCCTCCCATGAATCCCTTGCCGCCCGCTTCGGGCTGGACGCCTCGCGTCCGATACTCGGCCTGCTGCCGGGCAGCCGCAGGAAAGAGATTTCATTTCACTTGTCCTTGATGCTCGATTCCTGGAAGTTAATCCGCGAGCAGGTGCCGGGCATACAGGCGATACTGCCTGTCGCGGACACCCTCGACATCGAAGACATACGCGCGAGTATTTCGGGGTTAGACGATATAAAGGTCGTCCAGCACGACACTCCAGGCGTGATGGCGGTGATGGATGCGGCGGTAGTCGCGTCCGGGACGGCTACGCTCCAGACGGCGCTTTACGGCAAGCCGATGGTGATTATCTACAAACTCTCGCCGGTCACCTACCAGATAGGAAAACGGCTGATAAAATTGCCGTTCATCGGCATAGTCAACCTTTTGATGAACGAGGAGGTCGTGCCGGAACTTATACAGGACGACGCCTCGCCGGAGCGGATAAGCGGCCTGACATCGAGGATATTCAAAGACCGCGAGTACCGCGCTTCCGTCCGCGAAAAATTGGAGCGCGTTCGCGAAAAACTCGGCGGGCCGGGCGCTTCCGGGCGAGCCGCCGATGAAGTGCTGAAGATTATCGGGCAGGCGGACTGATGGGCAAGCTGTCCGAAAAGGCGCTGGTAACGGTCGTCCCGTTCCTTGCAAGCATCGTGCTCAGGATACTGAAGCTGTCGCTGCGGATGGAGGTTGTAAACCGGCCGAAGCTCGGATACAACGAGCCGGTATTTTACGCCTTCTGGCACGACCGTATCCTTATGATGCCCTATGCAAAACATCCCGGCAAAAAGTCCGCGGTGATGATAAGCCGCCACAGGGACGGCGAGCTGGTGGCGCGTCTGGTGGGCTGGTTCGGGATATCGGCCGCGCGCGGCTCCACCACACGGGGCGGGATGGCGGCGCTCAAAGAGATAATAAACATGGCGAAGCAGGGGTACATTCTTGCGTTCACGCCGGACGGGCCGAAGGGGCCGAGGCATATAGCGCAGCCGGGCGTAATCCAGGCTGCAAGGGCCACCGGGCTGACCATCTACCCGGTAGCATTCAGCTCACGGAAGAAAAAGGTTTTCCGTTCCTGGGACAGGTTCATACTGCCCCATCTTTTCTCGAAGGCCGTGATGATTTACGGCAGGCCGTTGACCGTCCCGCGCGACGCCGACGAAGCGATGTTTGAGGCGAAAAGGCTGGAACTCGAGCAGGAACTCAACCGCATAACCGACCAGGCCGACAACTACTGGGGATAAATGTTATTTAAGGTCTACTCCATATTACTGTATGTCTTCGCGATATTCTTCTTCCCGTTCATGGCGATAAAGCTCGCCATAAAGGGCAAGGAGAGGGCGGGCTTAAGCCAGAGGTTCGGGAAGTTTACGCCCGGCTTCTTCGAGCGGGAGCGCGGAGCGAAAGTCGTATGGGTACACGCTGTCTCGGTAGGCGAAACGCTCGCGGCGGTGCCGCTTGTAAAGGCGCTCAAGGAGAAGAGGCCGGACATTTCGTTTTATTTTACCACCGTGACCGAGACCGGCCAGAAGGTGGCGCTTGAGAGCCTGGGAGATATTGCGACGGTATTCTATTTTCCGTTCGATTTCGCGCGGGTAGTATCGAAGGTAGTCGCGATGATGAAGCCCGACCTCTTCGTCGTTGTCGAGACCGAGATATGGCCGAACCTTCTGAAGACCCTCCAAGACAGGGGCATCCCGTCGGTGATGGTGAACGGCAGGATATCGCCGCGCTCGTTCAAGGGATACAAAAAGGCGGGCCGTCTGATGGGCCGCGTGCTGGAGCTTATTTCGGCCTTCAATATGCAGACCGCGCTGGATGCCGAGAGGATAAAGGCGCTCGGCGCCCCCGCAAACCGCGTCAGCGTTGTCGGAAATGTGAAGTTCGACCAGGCCGCGAAGTCGCTTGGGCAGGCTGGCAGGGATGTATTCACCAAGGCGAAGCTCGGTATCCCCGAGTCCGCGCTGGTATTCATGGCGGGCAGCACCCACGACCCCGAAGAGAGAGAAGTCCTGAGTGCATACCGGGAGCTTCTGAAGGAATTTACGGGCGCTTTCCTGATACTCGTGCCAAGGCACCCTGAGAGGCTCCAGGCGGTAGAGGACCTGGTGAGCGGCGAGGGTTTCAGGGTAATCCGCAAGACCGCGCTCGACGGTTCGCCTCTAACCGGGCCGTCCGTGATTCTTGTAGATACCATGGGCGAGCTTGCGGCGCTGTACCGCGCGGGCGACATATGCTTCGTGGGCGGGAGCTTCGTGCCGGTGGGCGGGCATAATGTCCTTGAGCCTGCGGCATTCGGCAAGCCGGTATTCTTCGGGCCGTTCATGCACAACTTCAAGGAGATTGCGGCGATACTGAAGGACACCGGCGTCGGGATAGAGGTGGGCGGCGGGGCGGAGCTTGCCCGGGAGGCAATCCGGCTGATGAACGAGCGGGAGCGGTACGACCGCATCGGTAAGCTTGCCAAGGAGATGCTCCTTAAATACAGGGGTGCGCTCGACAGGAACATCGGAACAATCGAGAGCCTGCTTAACAGATGAAACTATCCGTCAAGACTATAAGGGCATTAAAGGGGGAGCGCAGACTGCCCTTTTATTTTTTATTGCTGGAGCCCGCAAGCTGGGCATATGCGGCGGTGGGCCTTGTCCGCGCACGGCTCTATAAATGGGGCGTCCTCAAGACATTCAAGGCACCGTGCAAGGTGATAAGCGTCGGGAACATCACCGCAGGCGGGACCGGCAAGACGCCGTTCGTGATTTACCTCGCCCGCTTCCTGAAAGACGCTGGCGTGAGGGTTGCCGTGCTGACGCGCGGCTATGACGGGACTCTCGAGGGCAGCGTTAGCGTTGTCTCGGACGGGAGCGCGACGAAGCTTTCTCCTTCGGAGTCGGGCGACGAGGCCGCGCTCATGGCGTTAAGCCTGCCGGGGGTCCCGGTAATAATGGGCAGCAGGAGGGTTGACGCGGCGAAGCTCGCGGTGGAGAGGTTCGGGACGGAGGTCGTCGTGCTCGACGACGGGTTCCAGCATATGGCGCTTGCGCGTGACCTGAACATCCTTCTTGCCGACGCGGCGCGGCCTTTCGGCAACGGTTATGTCATGCCGACAGGATATCTGCGGGAGCCTAAATCCGCCGCAAGGCGGGCCGACGCGGTTGTGCTTACCCGTGCGCCAAGGGACTGCCGATGTCCGGGCGAGGCCGAAGTCCTAAAGGCAGTACCGGGCGTCCCTGTATTCCCGGCAACGCACGCAGTCGGGAGGCTGTACAGGCTGGATAACCGCATGGACGCGGGCATGGAAACCTTGAAAAACAGGGCCTCGGTCGCGGTATCGGGGCTTGCAGACCCAAGCTCTTTTAAATTGATTTTGGAGGGGCTGGGTGCTAAAATCACAAGTTCAATGGCATATTCCGACCACCATGCATACACCGCCGGAGACGCGGTTGAAATCGACGCGCGGGCGGATGAGTCAGGAGCGGATATTATAATAACCACCGAGAAAGACGCCGTGAAGCTCGCCGGGTTCAAATTCCGGCACGAGGCGTTTGTCCTGGGCATAGAGATGGAAGTCCTGAAATCCAGGGATGCCCTAGAAGCCCTCGTTATAGACAGGATAAAATCAGATTGAAGAAGCAGAAGAAATTTCAGAGGCTCGGGTGGCTCCTCGAATACGGGCTTGCCATGGCGCTCCTTGGCGTGG
>DASXVI010000270.1:0-1997 GCA_036504315.1 Nitrospirota bacterium | reverse complement strand
GTACGACAATTTCTGCTGCGTCAAGGGTATGATGAAGGTGGTCCTTTACGACTCCCGCGAAGGTTCGCCGACAAAGGGCGAGGTCAACGAGTTCTTCATGGGCGACCAGAACCCCATCATGCTCCAGATCCCGCCGATGGTCTACCACGGGTTCAAGTGTGTCAGCGACACAGAGGCTATGGTGATGAACTGCTGCACCGAGGCGTACAACCCGAAGGAGCCCGACGAATTCCGCCTCCACCCGCACGATAACGACATCCCGTACGACTGGGCGAGGAAGGACGGCTAATATGCGAGACCCGAAAAAGATTTTGGTGACCGGCGGCTGCGGTTTTATCGGCAGCAACTTCGTCCGCCTGATGCACGATACATACAAGGACGCCAGCATCGTCAACCTCGACGCGCTGACCTATGCCGGAAGCCTCGAAAACCTCAAAGACATCCAGGACAGCCCGCGCTACAGGTTCATCAAGGGCGACATCTGCGACCCTGCCGCCGTTGCCGGGGCTATGGCCGGGGCGGACGCCGTCGTGCATTTCGCGGCCGAGTCCCATGTTGACAGGAGCATCGAGCATCCGGCGGTATTCGTCCAGACCAATGTAATCGGCACGCAGGTGCTTCTCAACGCCGCCATGGCTGCAAAGCCTTCGATTTATGTCCAGATATCCACCGACGAGGTTTACGGCTCCCTGGGGCCGAGCGGCCTGTTCACCGAGACGACACCCCTGTCTCCGAACAGCCCGTATTCGGCGAGCAAGGCCGGTGCGGACCTTCTGGTGCAGGCGCATTACCACACATTCGGACTGCCGGTCGTCATCACCCGCTGCTCGAACAACTACGGCCCGTACCAGTTCCCGGAAAAGCTGATCCCGCTTTTCATAAATAACGCGCTGAAGGACAAACCGGTGCCGCTCTATGGCGACGGCCTGAATGTCCGCGACTGGCTGCATGTGCTCGACCACTGCAAGGCCATCGACGCGGTCATGCGCAGGGGCAGGGCCGGCGAGGTGTACAATGTCGGCGGGAACAATGAAAAGACGAACATCGAGATAACCAGGCTGATACTTTCCCGGCTCGGCAAGTCCGAGAGCCTTATAAAGTATGTCCAGGACAGGCTCGGCCACGACAGGCGCTACGCCATCGATTCCTCGAAGCTCCAGAGTGAGCTTGGCTGGGAGCCGAAGTTCGATTTTGAGTCCGGCATTGCGGACACTATAAACTGGTATGTCGAGAACCAGGACTGGTGCCGCGCCGTCTCGGAGAATAACTGATGAAAATACTTGTTACAGGCGCGGCCGGGATGCTCGGGACCGACCTTACAAAAAGGCTTGTCAGCGGCGGGCACGATGTAACCGGCGTAGACCGCGCGGAGTTCGATATACTTGACGAGCTTGCGGTCAGGGATGCCGTGGCGGGGATAAGGCCGGAATGGGTAATCCACTGCGCCGCGTTCACCAGCGTGGACGTCTGCGAGAAGGAGTCCGAGACCGCCTTCCGCGTCAACGCCGACGGCGCAAGGAACATCGCAAAGGCCTGCTGGGGGACCGGCGCGAGGATGCTTTATATCAGCACGGATTATGTCTATGACGGCAGTAAGCGCGAGCCTTATATCGAGACCGACCCGGTCAACCCGCTGAGTGTATATGGAAAGTCGAAGCTGAAGGGCGAGGAGGAAATCCTCAAAGTCCTGCCGGAAGCCCTAATCGTCCGCACGTCGTGGCTCTTCGGGGCGAACGGCCCGAATTTCGTGAAGGCAATCCTCGGCCAGGTTGGTGTCAAGGACGAACTTCCCGTTGTGGACGACCAGACGGGCAACCCGACATATACGCCCGACCTTGCAGACGCGCTTACGAGGCTTGTGGAAGCGGACGCAAAAGGAGTTTTCCACGCTGCGAACGAGGGGCAGTGCACGTGGTTCGACTATGCGAAGAAGATACTTGAATTAGCCGGTGCGACGGGTATTACCGTGAAACCGATTACGACGGAGCAGCTTGCTA
>DASXVI010000269.1:0-4627 GCA_036504315.1 Nitrospirota bacterium | reverse complement strand
TCTGAAAGAAGGTCTTCGCGCACACGCTTGATGCTTTGGACAAGTTTGGCCTGCCGGATAGGGTCGGCTTCCCAGCTTACGTTAATCTCGGTATCAAGCGACATGCTCCTGTTTGTCAGGTTTGCCGAGCCCACGGTCAGGAAGCGGTCGTCCACCACCATGACTTTTGAATGGACATACACCTGCACCTCGCTCCCATCCGAGCCTTGGGTGGCCATGTTATAAATACCGAGAGGGCAGCCGTGGTTTTTGGCAATTTCCGCGAGGGACGACAGCATCCTCTCCTGAAGTTTTCCCAGCGTCGCCGCTTCGAAGAAGGCGTTAAAACTCATCGGCAGTATTATTATAACCGCCGGTTTTTTCCTGCCGTCCGCGCTTATCCTATGAACTAGGGCCTCATACACCTGCCATGAAGTGAAAAACTGGTTCTCTATATAAATCATCTCTTCGGCGGCCGTTATCGCGTCTGCATATAGGTTGCCTATCTCCGTCAGCGCGTCCTGCTGCGGGCTGGCCGTCTTTGCCGCCGTCCTGCTGACGGCCACTATGTCAGCCGCTATCTCCCGGTCGTACTCAAAAGGGATGCTAGGGATGCGCCGGGCGCCGGGCAGGATTATGTCGGAGCCGCCCGCCGCCACCCAGCGGTCCCGGAACATCCCCGCGAAGGTTCCCGCTACGGGGCCGGTCATAAAGGCCTGGACATCATGGTAGGGCTCGTAGTCCACCGAGTCCTCGCGGCGCAATGGGTTTTCCGCCAGGTGGAGACGGTCGTCCCAGTGTCTGCCGCAGATGTCGAGCCCTCCGGCAAATACCAGCGAACAATCTATCACCACGAACTTCTGGTGATGGCTCGCGGCGACCGCGTGCCTGCCGTCGAAAAGAAAATGCAGCCGGTCGTTAGTGCTCCAGTTGAATGTCCAGGCCTGTATAAGCTCGTGGTCCGGCATAAAGACGGTGGTAAAATCCCAGGCGAGTATGTAGATGTTCAGCTCCGGTTTTTCGGCGCAGAGCCTCTCCAGAAACGGCAGGAAACGCGGGCTTCCTTTCAGCCCCTCGGCGTCCTTGCCCCGGATGAGCGGGACGCGGCTGTCGAACTGCCATCCTGAAAGCATAATGCATTTCTCGGCGGTTTCGGCCGCCTGGCAGAAGGCGCGGTAGTAGTTCCGTCCGTCCACGAGGACGCCGCCTGCATCCATGTACTCAAACCCCATGCAGTTTTTTCCGGGAGTTAATATGCGCTCCATTATATTTTCTCCGCAAGCTTTAGCCAGACAGTCAAAGGCAGGTGGTCGGAGGCTATACGGCTCAACCGGTTCCTCGGGACATCCACTTTTTCGACGGTGAAATGCTCGCTTGTGAATACATGGTCTATGCGCGTTATCGGAAAAATGCTCGGCCAGGTCTTCAGGGGTTTTTTACCATGCAATATCTGGGCGTCGTGCAGGAATTCACGGAATATGCGATACGGGGAAGCCGCCGGAGATAAGTTGAAGTCGCCGCACAGTATCTTGGGAGGCGTGCAAAGGGGGTTGCCCAGCCAGTCCTCGTCGAGCAGGCATTTCGCCTGCACCAGACGCTCGTACCTGTTCAGGCCCATATGGGTGTTGACTATCTGTATCTCGGTTTCGCCCCATGATACAGCCACCCAGAGGGCGCTCCGCATTTCCAGCCTGCCGCGTCCGGTGACGGTGGGCAGAAGCCCGCTTTTGATCAGCCGGATAGGCAGCCTCGACAGTACGGCGTTTCCGTAAAGCTCTTCCTCCAGCCTGAATGCGGGCGAGAAGTGGAAGTCCATGTTCAGGTGGCGGGCGATAATTCCGGGCTGGTCTATCCTGCCGGAGCGGACGCGTCCCATGTCGAGCTCCTGGAGCGAGACCACATCCGGCGTATACTGCGCGATTACATCCGCGATGCGGTACGGCGATACCTTGCCGTCCCTGCCGGCGCAGCCGTGTACATTGTAGGTCATCAGGGTCAGCGCGGTTTTGGTCATGCCGCCGTCAGTCTAAATCGATACGGTCTTCGGCGCCGTGGGTCAACGCTACCATAAGGGTCAGGTGCTCACGCAGCTGGCGGGTCAGCAGGAAATTATCCTTGACGAACTCGCGGGCCTTGCGGCCCATTTCGTGCATCATATTGCGGTTCTGCAGAAGGTACCTGATGCGGAGCGCGGCTCCTTCCGGCGTGGTTACAAGATAGCCGGTATGGTGGTCGATAACCTGGAGCCTGATCCCGCCTGTGTTCCCTCCGATTACCGGTTTGCCCTTCCACATGCCTTCTGTCACCGTGAGGCCGAACCCCTCCTTGATGGACTTCTGGATTATGATGTCGGCCGCGCGCTGCAGGGCGTTGACGGCCCTGTGCGCGTCCGGCGGGAGCAGAAGGACATGAATGTCTGGCTCGGTCGCCGCAAAACGGACCTCGGCCAGCACGGCTTCGCCCTCCGGGTCGTCGGTGGCAGTCCCGCCGACAAGGACGAGTTGGAGCGAGGGCATAAACTTCCGCGCGAGCTTGAAGGCCTGGATGACACCAAGCGGGTCTTTGAAGCGGTCGAACCGCGACACCTGCACGATGAGCGGGCGGTCGGGGTCTATACCGTGTTCTATGCAGACACTGCGGACTTCCTCTTCACCGAGTTCCATGTTCTTCACGGAGAGAGGGTCTATGCTCGGCGGTATCAGATACTGCGGGTGAGGCAGGGCCTGAGAAAATTCGGCGAGCGAGAAAACGCTCGAATCGTACCTTATCACGAACCTGCGGAGGTAATTCCAGACCGGACGGTACGGCTGGCTCGCATCTATATGGCAGCGCCAGATCCATTTGCCCTTGTGGTCCGGGATGAACCTGATTAGAGGGGCAGGCTGGGGGTCGTGTATAAAGACTATATCGGCGTCATGCAGGACCGGCCTCAGCTTTTCGGCGTTGGCCTGGTTGGTGTCCTCGAAATTTTTGAGCAGCCTGTCAGGAATTGAGACCGGGTTGCCCTGCAACGCGTTATGCATACTCTTTGTGCAGTCGTAAAAATCCGCGCCGCCGCTTACAATTTCCCAGCGGGCTTCGAACCCCAGTTCAAGCTGCATAGGCACAAGCCTGTGGAGTATCTCTGCAACGCCCCCGCCCTCGCGGGTCGAGTTGACGTGCACGACCTTCATGCCCTTCAGCTTTGATGCAAGCTGGCGCAGGTGCGATATCGCCTCTTCGCCGACTACTTTAGAATATTGTTCCAGAAGGTCAGACATGGCGTCCCTCAGGAGAAATAGTCATCGAATGTGGCCAGGATGCTGTTTTTAAGTTCGGCCAAAGAGATAAAGTACGGGTCGATTTCCCGAAGCTTGTCGCAGAGGCGTGAGTATTCCGGGCCATAGTTTGACAGCCACTCGCAAAAATCGTTGCCCCGTCCGGGAGTCCGCCTCCGCGAGTCTATGAAATGGAAAAAGTAACTGCTCGGGGTCATGCTCCTCGCCGTCCGGGCTAAATCCTCCGGGCTGCTTATCCTGAAGCCGGTGTCGAATACGACAATCTGGGAGCGGATAAATTCAAAAGGCTTGTCAGCGTGGGTCAGCCTCAGCTTCTCGCTCTCGTCCAGCCGGTCGCTCATTATGTCGATAAGCTGGAAGCGCAGCTGTTCGATATCCGCATATTCCGACGGGTCGACGACGGCGAGCCTCTCGGCGAGCGTTTCGTCATGCAGGCCGTGCGCCTCGTGAAGCCATAACGCAAAATCGTTGTTGAACTCGCGTTCGTCGAACCGGGGTCTTAGCAGGCCGCCCCAGAAATGATAATAAATGCTGCCTGGATGTATTCGGAGCATATGGTCACGAAGCTCTCGCAGGTTATGGGCGCGGACGCCCGTAGCTATTGCCGAGAGAGCGCAGTCCTTTATATTAAACGACCGACCGTTGCCGTTGCCGTCCATCTCTCCCTCCATCCTTGTGCAGGCCGCTTCTCGCACCCCGCAGTTATAATGAAATTATAGCACCGGACAATTAAAATGTGAGGAGGCCGTGGACCCTTGTAATTTTGACACTTCTAATCCATAGAGTTAAAATTATATGAGTTAATAAGGATGGAGAGAGGAGTCTATAATGAAGATAGCCGTATTTGAAGTCGAGGAATGGGAGTTGCCAGCCTTCGACGAGATTAAGAAGGACCATGAGGTAGTCACTGTCCACGAGCCGCTCAACCCCGGCAATGCCGGCGAATACGCCGATGCGGACATCGTGTCAACTTTTATATATTCCGAGCTGAGAAAGGGTACGCTCGAAAAACTGAATGCGCTGAAACTCATAGCCACGCGGTCTACCGGGTTTGACCACATAGACCTGGGCTACTGCCGCGAGCACGGCGTCACGGTCAGCAATGTGCCGCACTATGGCGAGACGACGGTCGCGGAGCATGTCTTCGGGCTGCTGCTTACCATCAGCCACAGGCTGGCCGACGCAATCGACAGGACCAGGAAGGGAGATTTTTCACAGACCGGACTGCGGGGCTTCGACCTGCTCGGCAAGACGCTCGGTGTAGTTGGTACCGGCGGCATCGGGCGGCACGTCATCGATATCGCGAAGGGGTTCAGCATGGACGTCATCGCGTTCGATGTGGCGCCGGACAAGAAATTTGCAGAAGAACG
>DASXVI010000268.1:0-3487 GCA_036504315.1 Nitrospirota bacterium | reverse complement strand
ATGAGCGCGTCCTTCCTTATGCCCGACGACAGCTCAACCGAACAGCCTACCGGCTCGGCGTTGCCCCTGAAACATGACTCCGCGAGGGCGATTGCCAGACCGCCGTCTGAGCAGTCGTGCGCGGACTTTACCAGGCCTTCTGAAATCGCCTCAAGCGTAGCCTTGTGAAGCGTCAGTTCAATGCCCAAATCGAGCTTCGGCGGCATTCCCTTATCCAGTCCATGGACCGTCGAGAGGTACTCCGTGCCGCCAAGCTCCTCCAGCGTATCGCCAAGAAGTATTACCGAATCGCCCGTATCCTTGAACGAAAGTGTGACGGCATTGTTCACATCGTCTATTATGCCGACCATCCCGATAACCGGGGTCGGGTATATGCCCGTGCCCTTGGTCTCGTTATAAAAGCTGACATTGCCGGATATGACCGGCACGCCGAGCTTTTCGCATGCTATCGAGATGCCTTCGATGGCCTCTTTGAACTGCCACATGATTTCCGGCTTCTCGGGGTTGCCGAAGTTCAGGCAATCGGTAATAGCCTGCGGCCTGCCGCCGGAGCATACCACATTCCTCGCCGACTCCGCTACGGCATGCGCCCCGCCGGTGAGCGGGTCTAAGTAGCAGTAGCGGGAGTTGCAGTCTGTCGCCATCGCGAGCGCCTTCCCGGTATCCTTCACGCGGACGACGCCCGCATCGGAGCCCGGATGCACCACGGTGTTTGTGCGCACCATGTGGTCGTACTGCCTGTATATCCATGACTTGTCGGCGATGTTCGGAGACTGGAGCAACTGCTCAAGAGTGGCGTTCAAATCCACCGGGACTGGTATCGTATTTAAATCGAGAGACTGAAGCTCGTCCTGCCACTCAGGCCTTGCATACGGCCGGTTGTATACCGGGGCCTCGTCGGCAATCTCCTTCGCCGGTATCTCGGCCACGACCACCCCGCCGTCCTTGACGCGTAGCATCCCGTCGCCGGTGACATGTCCGATGGTAGAGGCTTCGAGGTCCCATTTCCTGAATATGTCCTCGACCTGCTTCTGGCATCCTTCCTTCGCGACGATGAGCATCCGCTCCTGAGATTCGGACAGCATAATCTCGTAGGGTATCATCCCCTCTTCGCGCCTGGGTACGAGTGCTAAGTCCATCTCCATGCCCGCTTCGCCGCGCGACGCCATCTCGCATGAAGACGATGTCAGGCCGGCCGCGCCCATGTCCTGAATGCCGATAATCAAATCCTGCGACATCAGTTCCAAACAGGCTTCGAGCAGCAGTTTCTCGGTGAACGGGTCGCCCACCTGCACAGTCGGGCGTTTCTCTTCCGTGCCCTCCGAGAATTCCTCGGACGCCATAGTGGCGCCGTGTATGCCGTCGCGGCCCGTCTTGGAGCCGACATAAATGACAGGGTTGCCGAGGCCTGCCGCGCGTCCGTAGAATATCCGGTCGGTGCGAGCGATGCCAAGCGTGAATGCGTTCACGAGGCAGTTGCCGTTGTAGGTCTCGTTAAACCACGCCTCGCCGCCGATGGTCGGGATGCCCATGCAGTTGCCGTAGCCTGCGACGCCTGCGACAACGCCGTCGAGCAGGAAGCGGTTCTTCGGGATGTCGAGAGTGCCGAAGCGCAGCGAGTCCATATTCGCAATGGGACGCGCGCCCATCGTGAAGACATCGCGGAGTATGCCGCCGACGCCGGTCGCCGCGCCCTGGTAGGGCTCGATAAACGACGGGTGGTTGTGCGACTCCATCTTGAATATCGCGGCGAGACCGTCGCCGATATCTATTACGCCGGCGTTTTCGCCCGGTCCCTGTATGACCCACGGGGCCTTCGTCGGGAAGCGGCGCAGGTGCGGCCTCGAAGATTTATACGAGCAGTGCTCGCTCCACATGACCGAGAATATTCCAAGCTCGGTATAGGTCGGCGTCCTGCCGAGAATTTTAAGCACCCTCTCGTATTCCTCGACGGACAATCCGTGCGAGGCTACAAGTTCAGGGGTTATTTCAGGCTCTCTCTTAGTCTTGGTCTCTGACATTTTATCCGACCTTTCAAGCCTTGATTAGCGATGCAAGAATTGACTCGAATACCACCCGGCCGTCCTCGTTGCCGAGTATTGCCTCGACGGCGCGCTCCGGGTGCGGCATCATCCCGAGGACATTGCGCTCCTTGTTGCATATGCCCGCGATATTGTGCGAGGCCCCGTTCGGGTTGGACGCGTCCGTGATGCTGCCGTCACCCTCGCAGTACCGGAAGACCACCTGGCCGTTTGCCTCGATATCGGCGAGCGTAGCGTCGTCCGCGAAGTAATTGCCCTCCGCGTGCGCGATTGGTATGCGCAGCACCTGGCCTTTTTCGCATTTGTTCGTGAACGGCGTGTCGGTGTTTTCCACCTTCAGGTTCACATCCTTGCAGATGAACTTCAGCGACTCGTTCCGAAGCATCGCGCCGGGCAGCAAGCCCGCCTCAAGGAGTATCTGGAAGCCGTTGCAGATGCCTATCACAAGCCCGCCGTCTTTGGCGAAGCCGTCGAGCGCCTTCATCACCGGCGAGAACCGCGCGATTGCGCCGCACCTCAGATAGTCGCCGTAGGAGAACCCGCCGGGGATTATTATCCCGTCGTATTTCTCCTTGAAGGACTCCTCCTTGTGCCAGATGAAGTCCGCATCCTGACCGAATACATGCTTTGCCGCATGGTAACAGTCGTGGTCGCAGTTGGAGCCTGGAAATACCAGAACGCCGAATCTCATATCTTATCCTCTATTCTATCTCGAAAGAGAAATCTTCTATTACCGTGTTGGCGAGGAGCTTCTCGCACATTACCTTCAGCTGGGCCTTGGCCTTCTCCCTGTCGGTCTCGTTCAACTTTACCTCGATATATTTGCCGAGGCGCACATCCTCCACGCTGCCGTAACCGAGCGAGACGAGCGAGTGCTGGACGGCCTTGCCCTGCGGGTCAAGGACGCCTTTCTTCAATGTCACGAATACTCTTGCTTTTAACATTGTGGTTACCCTGTCGGTTATAAAAACAAGTGAACTTCAATCACTAAATAATTATTCGCAGACCCTCTTGCATACTTCCTGATAGGCCTCCTCTATATTGCCGAGGTCCCTGCGGAAGCGGTCCTTGTCGAGTTTCTCCATAGTCTTCTTGTCCCACAGGCGGCAGGTGTCCGGGCATATCTCGTCGCCCAGGAGTATCTTGCCCTTGTGCCTGCCGAACTCTATCTTGAAGTCTACCAGCAGGATGCCGCGCTCGGCGAAGAACTTCTTGAGCACCTCATTGACCTTCGCGGCCATCTTCTTTATTGACGCCATTTCCTTCGCGGTCGCCCAGCCCACCGCGACAGGGGTGTCGTCGCTTACAAGCGGGTCGTCGAGCGCGTCCGCCTTATAGTAGAACTCTATTATCGGCTTCTTGGTCTTCGTGCCTTCCGGGATGTTCAGCCTCTTGGACATGCTGCCCGCGATGATATTCCTGACGACGACCTCGACCGGGACAAT
>DASXVI010000267.1:0-2947 GCA_036504315.1 Nitrospirota bacterium | reverse complement strand
CAGGCTGTCCGAGGAGCGCATCGAGGGCTACCGCAACTTCTGCAACAAGATATGGAACGCGGCCCGCTTCACGCACATGAACCTGACCGGTTTTGAGGCGACAGAGCTTGTGGCGGACGACCTCGTGTACCTGCCGGACAAATGGATAGTCCACAGGCTGAACCAGGCCTCGAAGGAGATTGACCGGTACCTGACGAGCTACGAGTTCGACAAGGCCGCCAACGAGGCCTACCACTTCTTCTGGCACGAGTTCTGTGACTGGTATCTGGAGCTGATCAAGCCGGTGCTGTACCTAGAAAACATAAAGGATAAAAAGCACACGCTGAATACGCTCGTGAATGTCTTCGACGCTTCGATGCGGCTGCTCCACCCGTTCATGCCGTTCATCACCGAGGAGATATGGCAGAGCCTTCCGAAGTCGGGCAGGCCGGACTCCATCATGGTGGCGGAGTTTGCAGGGAAGGACGGATATTCGTTCCCGGAGATAGGCACAAGCTTCGCGTCCGAGGCAGGCAACATGGATTCGCTTATTGCGACCATAGACGAGATACGAAAGATACGCGGGGAGCTGGGCGTAAAGCCTTCTCTTGAGATAACTGCGAACATCAAGCCGCTCTCAGCCGGGGTCGAGTGCTTCATGAACGCCAACGCGGACCTGATAAAAAGGCTCGCGCGGGTGGGGACTATCGAGGTCTCGATGGGTCTCGACGCACCGAAGCAGGCGGCAAAGGCCGTCACGCCGGACTGCGAGATTTATGTCCCGCTCGAAGGCATAGTGGACATAGACGCGGAAGTTGCGCGGCTGAAGAAAGAGATAGAGAAGACGGACAAGGAAGTAAAGCCGCACGAGGGCAAGCTGGCAAACGAAGGCTTCGTTGCCAAGGCCCCACCAGAGGTGCTTGAGAAGACGCGCGGCATTATTGCGGAGCTTAACCAGAAGAAAGAAAAACTGTCCGAGAGCTTGGCCAGGCTGGAGGGGATGAAATAGATGGACGAGCTTTCAGTAAGGGAGATAATAGCCCGCGCGCTTGCCGAGGATATCGGGCCGGGGGACATAACTACCGCCGCGACCGTATCCCCGGATTCGGAAGGCAAGGCCGTTATTATTGCCAAGCAGGACTTTGTGCTTGCCGGGCTGGAAGTATTCCTCGAAGTCTTCCTGACGATAGACAAAGGCATCGATTTTTCGTCCGGGTACGACGACGGCGATTTTATAAAGAAGGGCGCGGTCATTGCGGAGCTTTCCGGGCCGCTCGCGGTACTGCTCACCGGCGAGAGGGTGGCGTTAAACATCCTCCAGCGGATGTGCGGGGTCGCGACCGAGACGAAGAAATTCGTGGACGCCGTCGCCGGAACGGACGCCGAGATACTCGACACGCGCAAGACTATGCCCGGCCTCCGCGTACTCGACAAATACGCGGTATCTGTAGGGGGCGGGCGCAACCACCGTTTCGGGCTCTTCGACGGCGTGCTGATAAAGGACAACCATATCGCAGCCGCGGGCGGGATAAAATATGCCGTCCGTACGGCGAAGGAAAATGCGCCGCACACGCTCAAGATAGAGGTCGAGTGCGAGAGCATCGAGCAGGTCAAGGAGGCCCTCGCGGCTGGCGCGGACATAATCATGCTCGACAATATGGGCATAGAAGCCATGAAGGCCGCCGTCAAAGTAATCGGCGGCAAGGCGGCGGTAGAGGCTTCCGGCAACATGACCCTGAAGCGCGTCCGGGCGGTTGCGGAGACGGGAGTGGATTTCATATCCGTGGGCGCAATCACGCACTCCGCTCCCGCCGTGGACATCTCTATGAAGATAAAAGAGCCAAAGTAATGCCCGGCTCAAACTCACCAACCGGACCGCTCCTGATGCTCCTGATAAAACATCGGGAGGCTTATGTCTCCGGCCAGATAATCGCCGACAGCCTGAAAGTATCCCGTGCCGCCGTGTGGAAGGCCGTCGAAGCGCTCCGCGCCGAAGGCTACCTCATAGACTCCATCAAGTCGAAAGGCTACAGGCTTGCATCCGTCCCGGATATCCTGGGCGAGCGCGAGGTGCGGCTCGGTTTTAAGGCCAGGAGGCTCGGCAAGAAAATCTACTGCCTGTCGGAAACCGATTCCACCAATACATTCGCTTCGCGGCTTGCCGCACAAGGGGAGCCGGACGGAACGGTCGTGCTGTCGGAATATCAGAGCGCCGGGCGCGGACGGCTTGGGCGCAAATGGATATCCCCGCCTGGCGTCAACATCTACATGAGCGTCATCCTGCGGCCGGAGATACCGCCGGACGAGGCCCCGCTTGCGACACTTATGGCGGCGGTGGCGCTGGCAAAGGCCGTGCGCGGGCTTTACGAGTTGGATGCAAGGATAAAGTGGCCGAACGACCTGCTCATCGGCGGGAAGAAGGCTGCGGGCATACTGACCGAGATGAGCGCGGAACCGGAGCGGGTCCGCCACATTATTATCGGCATAGGCATTGATGTTAATATGCCTGCCGGGGAGTTCCCGGAAGAACTGCGCGGGATTTCGACATCGGTAAAGCTGGAGCTTGGCAGGGAGTCAAACAGGGCCGAGCTTGTGAGGCGGCTTATCGCGGAGCTTGAAGGCGGTTACGCGGACCTGCGCGCAGGAAGGCGCGGCAATATTACCGCGCAGTGGAAGGAGCTGTCCTGCACGCTCGGCAGGATGGTCCGTATCAATACCCTGCGTGGCGAGAGGTACGGGTTTGCCGAGGACATAACCGAGGACGGCGGGCTGGTGCTTACCCAGGACGGCGAGCGCGAGGTTATTACCAGCGGGGATGTGTCGTTTATTTAAAAAAAATGGATGAGAGAAACCTGTCTCACTTGCAGGCATTTTCATCCTGCAAGCTTTCGGATTTTGTCAGCTTATTATGTCTGACTAACCCTAGACTGCTCCCTCACCCATATCTTTAATGGATGAGGGACATCAT
>DASXVI010000266.1:0-1982 GCA_036504315.1 Nitrospirota bacterium | reverse complement strand
ATCGCTATCCCCAATACTACCGCCGCAAGAAGCGAAAACTGGGGGCCGAACTCTTGCGCCCCGGCAAACGGGTCTGTAACTTTTTTAGTGGATTTGGCGGTCAACTCCTTCTCAATCGCCGGTATTGCGCCAGCGTCGTCGGCCCGCAGATATCTGCCGCCGCCCGCCTGGGCAACCGCCGAAAGAGATACCTCGTCAAGCCTCGACACCACCGTCCTGCCGGTTTTGTCCTGCTTCCAGGTGTTGTTGCCGAAGAAGTCCACCCCCGCCGGGACCCTGCCGCCCTTTTGGGTGCCGACCCCGACCGTCAGTACCTTAAGCCCCTTCCCCTTTGCAGACTTCGCCGCCTCCACCGCGTCCGCCCCGTAGGTGTTCTCTCCGTCTGTAACGACGACGATGGCGCGCGGGATTTCTCCCGGCTTGAACCGCAGTGCGGAGGACAGTATCGCCTCGCCGATTGCAGTTCCGGGGAGGCTGGCCTTTGTAAAATCCGCGTCGTCAAGGAAAGTCAGGAATG
Source organism: Nitrospirota bacterium (assembly GCA_036504315.1). GTDB lineage: Bacteria > Nitrospirota > JACRHJ01 > JACRHJ01 > JACRHJ01 > DASXVI01. The sequence goes on along the minus strand of DASXVI010000266.1, from coordinate 1,465 downwards.
CGTCGGTGTCCGCCGTCATCGGGCAGGTTACGACCGCGTCTCCGGAGAACAGCACCAGCCCGTACCTGTTGTTCGGGGAGTCCGCAGCTAACCTCTTGATAAACTCCTTCGCAAATGCCAGGCGGTTGCCCTCCATATCTGAGACTCCCATGCTGTCCGAGATATCGAGCGCGACTATGACGTCCATCGAGATATCCTTCCGCTCGTCCTTCGAAGGAGGCCCGAGCGGGCGGGCGACTGCGACAGCCGCAAGGGAAGCCGAGATTATCAGGAGCGCGGTAATTACCAGCCGACGCCTGCCGTCCCCGCCCATGCCGAGCGCGGAAAGCATTGCGGGGGACGCGAACTCCCCCTTAAGCCTCTTGTCCCGGCGCGCGCGCGCATAAAAATATATCGCCAGCACCGCGACAGGTATCATAAACACAAGGAATACCGGGTAGCCCAGGCTCATGACAGCACCCTCGACCTTCCGGCCAGAAACGCCGCGCCCGTCAGGAGCAGCAAAAGGCCGGCCCCGGCCGGGTACGGGAACAGCTCCCGGTACCCCTTTATCTTCCTGACCACTATTTCCTTCTTTTCCATCCGTGCAATCTTTTCGTATATGTCCTTGAGGGCTGCCCCGTCAGTCGCGCGGAAATACTGGCCGCCCGTGATGTCCGCCATCGCCTTCAGCGTCTCCTCGTCCACTTTCGCAAGGACGACATTGCCGTTTTCGTCGGTCAGGTAATACTTCTGGCCCATCGGCCCGGCCATCGGTATCTTCGCGCCCGTCGGCGTGCCGACGCCTATGGCGTAAATCTTTATGCCCTTGGACTGCGCCGCGCGCGCGGCGGATATCGGGTCTACCGAACCGGCGTTGTTCTCGCCGTCAGTCAGTAGTATTATCACCCTGCTGACCGAGTCGTCCTTGAACTTTGCGATGCAGGCGACGACCGCGTCCCCAATGGCCGTGCCGTCTATCGCTACCGAGCCGACATCGAGCTGGTCTATCAGCCCCTGGAGTATCCCGCCGTCGGCGGTCAGCGGGGCCTGGGTAAAAGCGCGGCCAGCAAAGGCCACGAGCGCCATCCTGCCCATGTTGAACTTTCCGGCAAACTCCTTCACCCGCGTCTTAGCGGCTTCCATCCGGTTTGGCTTGAAGTCCTCGGCGCGCATGCTCCCGGAGCAGTCTATCGCGAGCGCGACATCAACTCCGAGCATCTTCTTTTCCTCATCGCCGATGGCGATACGCGGCCTCGCTGCGGCTATTATCAGGCAGACGAGCGCAAGCGACAGCAGGGCTATCGGGACAAGGTTCAGCCGGGACTTTTTGACTTTCAGGGACGAGAGCGCGGGGAGCGGTACGGCGCCAGGTTTCTTGTGGAGCTTCAGGTAAACCAGCACGGGCACGGCGAGGGTCAGCCAGATGATGCTTGGCCAAAAGAACTCCATCTTAATGCCTCCCGTGGCGCGCCTTGCGCCTGAA
>DASXVI010000265.1:0-9496 GCA_036504315.1 Nitrospirota bacterium | reverse complement strand
CGGCCCTGTATGACAACGAGCCGGAACATTGAGGCCGCAGGGTATTTGCCCAAAAGAGCCGGGATAGCCGCGAATGTACAAAAAAAGCAGGGCTTCATTCATGCGAAACCCTGCCTTTGTAAATTTTTATTTGATGTTTTTAGTTGCCGTCGACCAGTTCCTTAAGCTCCTTGCCGGCCTTGAAGAACGGGACTTTCTTTGCAGGTACGGAAACAGGCGACCCGGTTTTGGGGTTCCTTCCCTCGCGCTGCTTTCTCGACCTGATCTTGAAGCTGCCGAAGCCCCTTATCTCAATCTTGTCACCGGTGGCCAGAGCGTCCTTGATGCTGTCGAATATCGTATTTATAATTACTTCAGTCTGCTTCTTCGTCAACCCGTCAACCTTGTCTGAAACCTTTTCAACCAACTCCGCCTTCGTCATATCCCCCCCTGATGCTTTTTAAATGCCTAAAAAGGCTGAAAATACAGGTTGCCAACAAACGCAAGTGAATAAATATCACATCCGTAAATCATAGTCAAGATTAAAGATACAGGTTTTTCACCGAATTTTATCTTACTGACGGAGCTGCATAAAGATACATCAGGCTTTGCATGCTCTTGGGCATAAAGCCTTTGAGTAAGCTGCTGACATCCTTGCCTTTGAGGAGGTCCCAGACAGAGTATTCCTTTTCTTCCTCAATCACCTTCGGCTCGCCTTGTATACCGCCCAGTTTTCCGGCAAGTTTTACAGCGTCCTCCTGGTCGCCAAGCAGGTCAACCAAGCCAAGCTCCTTGGCCTGCCTCCCGGTATAAACGCTGCCGTCGGCCAGCGGCCAGATGTCTTCCTTGCTCATCTTCCGTCCAGCCGAGACGGCCTCCACAAACTGGTCGTGGACATCGTCGATAACCTTCTGGAGGTAATCCCTTTCGTCGGCCGTCATGGAGCGCGCAAAGTTCCCGACATCTTTCCTCGCGCCTGCCTTTATAACTTCGCTCTTCACGCCTATCTTGGACAGCAGCTCTTCGACCGAAGCAAACTCCATGATAACGCCGATGCTCCCGGTAAGGGTACCGGGGTTAGCAACTATTTTGTCGGTCGCCGAGGCTATGTAATAACCGCCCGAAGCAGCTACGGAGCCCATCGAAGTGACAATTACAATCTTCCTGTCGATGGATTTGAGCTTTCGGACCTCCTCGTAAATTTCCTGCGAGGGGACCACGCCTCCGCCGGGGCTGTCTATCCTCAGGACAATAGCCTTGACGGACGGGTTCTTCGAGTATTTCTTGAGCTGGTCGATAACGCCCTTGGAATCGAGGATGACGCCCTCTACCCGGACAAGGGCTACCTTGTCGGACGAAACAACCGGCGCTTCGCCCAGAAAGAGCGAAGCGCCGGCGGATAGCGCAACTATCACGACCACCAGGACAATGAAACCTATCACGACCGCTGCTATCGGCTTCTTGTTCATAATGGTCACGGGAGGGGATTAATCCTCCTGGGTCTCCTTAAGCCTGGCGCCAAGTGAGCTGTCGAACTTGTCCTGCGTGGACTTGTAATCGTCCTGCTGGCCCCTGTCGGACTCCTTCTTGAACGCCCTTATCGAAAGGCCGATCTTCCTCTCGGCAGTATCCACCTTTATAATCTTGGCGGTCACTTCATCGTCGAGCTTAAGCAGGTCTTCGACCTTTGCGTGCGGGTCCTTGTCTATCTCGGAGATATGGACGAGGCCCTCGACTCCGCCTTCAAGCTCAACGAACACGCCGAAGTCGGTTATCTTTATAACCTTGCAGGTGACATTGTCGCCTACGCGGTACTTGTTCGGGATGTCGCCGTCCCACGGGTCCTGGTCGAGCTGCTTCAGGCCGAGGGAGAGCCTCTCCTTCTCCTTGTCGACCGACAGCACGACCGCCTCAACCTTCTGGCCCTTTTTCAGGAGCTCAGACGGGTGCTTCAGGTGCTTGGTCCAGGAGATGTCGGAGATGTGTATCAGGCCGTCTATGCCTTCTTCGAGGCCGATGAAGGCGCCGAAGTCGGTAAGGTTCCTGACCTTGCCCTCAATCCTGGAGCCGACCGGGTACTTCTCCGCGATAACATCCCACGGGTTCGGCTCTATCTGCTTCATGCCGAGGGATATGCGCTTGTTGTCCTTGTCGATAGACAGGACGACGGCGTCTATCTGGTCGCCCAGCCCGACAACCTTCGACGGGTGGCGGACCTTCTGGGTCCAGGACATCTCGGAGACATGCACGAGGCCCTCTATACCCTGCTCGAGTTCGACAAACGCGCCGTAGTCGGTAAGGCTGACAACCTTGCCGCGGACACGGGTACCGACCGGGTACTTCTGGTCGGCAGAGGCCCACGGGTCGGCCGAAAGCTGCTTTAAGCCGAGCGATACCTTCTCGTTTTCACGGTCGTACTTAAGGACCATGACCTTGACCCTGTCGCCGACAGAGAACATCTCGGACGGGTGGTTGACACGGCCCCAGGACATATCGGTAATGTGGAGCAGGCCGTCGATACCGCCAAGGTCTATGAACCCGCCGTACTCGGTGATGTTCTTGACGATGCCGTCGATAGTCGCTCCCTCACGCAGGGTGGACAGCGTCTCCGTCTTCTTCTTGTCGCGGACTTCTTCAAGGAGCGCCCTGCGCGACAGGACGATGTTGCCCCTGCGCTGGTTGACCTTGAGCACCTTCAGTTCGAAGGTCTGGCCTATCAGGGAATCGAGGTTTCTGACCGGACGCAGGTCGACCTGCGAACCCGGAAGGAAGCCCTTGACGCCGTTGATGTCGACGGTCATGCCGCCCTTGATCCTTGCAACGACGCGGCCGGTAACGGTCTGCTCGTTGTTGCAGGCCTCTTCGATCTGCTCCCATATCTTTATCTTGTCGGCCTTCTCCTTCGAGAGGACTATATTGCCCTCGGAGTCCTCGCGCTCTTCGAGATAAACCTCTATCTCGTCGCCGACCTTTATGTTCTTGAGCTCTTCCTGGCTGACTTCCTCGATGGGTATTATACCCTCGGACTTGTAGCCTACGTCTACGACGATACCGTCCTGACGCACCTGGATAACCTTGCCCTTTACAACGCTGCCCTCTTCGACGCTCTTGAACGACTCGTCGTAGAGTCTCGCCATTTCCTGGCTTTCTTCGTCATCCCTTCCTTCAAAGTCGTCTTCGTCGTCGAAGGAATAATCCATTGCCAGATTCTTATCCTCTTTGCTCATCAGACTGCTTACCTCCCGGAGTGATATATTTTAAGCTCCGAAGAGCTTAAAAAGCATATAAAATGCCATCTGATTAATGTAACACAGTTCTTTTTATAATTCCAGCCAAATCATTCGGCCTCGGATTTTAACTTCGCGATTTCAGCCATTATAGTATCGCCTACCCTCTGATACCTCTCCGCCGAGGATTCCCCCTCAATTTTATCGAAGGTTACGGGCTTTCCGAAATAGACGCTAATAGGAGTTGTTTTCAGCTTCTTGTGTTCTTTGCCGAGGGTCTTGTAGCTCCCCTTTATATAGGCCGGTACAACCGGGACTTTCGCCATAGAAACTATCATGCCTATTCCCGGCTTGCCCGGCAGCAGTTCCCCGTCCGGGCTTCTGGTGCCTTCGGGAAACAGGCCTACCAGCTCTCCGTTCTTTAAAAAATCCAGTATCTTTTTCAGCCCGGCCTTATCCAGCCGGTCCCTGTTTATCGGGAAGGCCTTCAGCCCTTCGAGAAAAAAACGCTTCCACGCCTTGTCGAACAGGTCCTGCCTTGCGACGAAGTTTATCCGGCGCTTCAACGAGCAGCCGGCGATGGGCGGGTCGAAGAAGCTCCCGTGGTTAAAGGCAACGATAGCCCCGCCTTCCTTGGGGACGTTCTCATGCCCGTAAACCTTGAACTGAAAGGATAGCTTGAACCATGTCGTGAAAAAGAGTTTGCCAATCTCATACCGGACAGGATACATCAGCAGTCACCCGAAGCAATTTCCAGCACCTTGGCCTTCATGACGCCAACTACCTGGTCTATGCCAATACCCGAGCTGTCAACCACTATGGCGTCGTCGGCCTTCTTTAGCGGGGCGATATCGCGGGTGCTGTCGTTGTAGTCGCGGCTCTTGACATCCTCGATAGTCTGCTCAAGCGTCACGGCGTTGCCCTTATCGGTAAGCTCCAGCCACCTGCGCCTGGCACGCTCCTCGACCGCGGCGTCCAGAAAGAATTTCGCATGGGCATCCGGGAAAACCACCGTACCGATATCCCTGCCTTCGAGGACGACCCCGCCCTGCCTGCCCATCGCACGCTGCAACTCTAACAGCCTCTCGCGGACGCACGGCTGCGCGGATATAGTCGAGGCCGCCATGGACATTTCCGGCGTGCGTATTAGCCCGCTGACGTCGTTTCCGTCGAGGATTACCCTGAGGCCCTCGCCGTCGCGTTTAAGCTCCACTTCGGTCCTCGCGCAGAAATCCTGGAGTGCCTTCCCCTCCTTCAGGTCGAGGCCTTCCTTCAGCGCCTTCCAGCCGAGCGCGCGGTACATTGCGCCGGTGTCGATGTATAAATATCCCAGTTCCGACGCAAGCCTCTTGCCGACGGTGCTTTTTCCTGCGCCGGACGGGCCGTCTATCGCGACTATAATCTTTCTTGGCATGCCCTTTAAGCCCTCACGCTCTCCAGCAGGGCCGCGAAGCCCGGGAAGGAGGTGTCGATGTTCTCGGTGTCGTTTATGGTGGTGCCGCCGTCTTCCGGGTCTCCCGCGATAAGGGCCGCGACCGCCATAGCCATAGCCACACGGTGGTCGCCGTGGCTGTCGATTTCCGCCGGGACAAACGGCATCCCGCCCTCTATGATTATCCCGTCAGGGGTTTCCTTCACCGCCACGCCAAGCTTTGCCAGCTCGACCGCCATGGCGGAAATCCTGTCGGACTCCTTCACCCGAAGCTCTGCCGCGTCCTTTACGACCGTCACGCCCTTCGCCGCCGCAGCAGCGATACAGATTATCGGGAACTCGTCTATCGCCCGGACGAAAAGCTCACCTGAAATCTCTATGCCGTGGAGGTCGGAGTGCTCAACAATAATATCCGCAACCGGCTCCGGGCCGTCCTCGCGCGGGTTTTCAACCGAGATAGCCGCGTTCATCAACCTCAGGATGTCGATTATGCCCGACCTGGTCTTGTTTATGCCGACATCCTTTATGACAAGCCTTGAACTCGGCACGATGGCAGCGGCTACCATAAAGAACGCCGCGGAAGAGAGGTCCGCCGGGACCATGAACTCGCGGGCTTGAAGGCGCTGACCCCCGGACAAGGACACCGTAAGGCCGTCCACGGCCACGTCCACGCCCATATACTTAAGCATACGCTCGGTGTGGTCGCGGGACCTGACCGGCTCGGTCACCGATGTAGTCCCGGAGGCATAAAGGCCGGCAAGCATGAGGCAGGACTTTACTTGGGCGCTCGCTATCGGAGAATTATAAGGCTCCCCTTTAAGCTGGCCGGCGGCAGGTTCAACCGTAAGCGGTGGAAAGTTCCTGTCGCCCTCGCCGTGTATCCTCGCACCCATCGCGGCGAGCGGCTTCACTATACGGTCCATCGGCCTTTTGCAGAGGTATTTGTCGCCGGTAAGCCTGCATCCGAATTTCTGCCCGGAGAGCAGCCCGGACAGAAGCCTTATGCTCGTGCCGGAGTTCCCGAGGTCGATAGTGTCCGCAGGCTTCGTCAGGCCGTCCAGCCCAACACCGTAAACGGTAAGCTCAGTCCCGCCCAAGCCGTCTATCCTGACGCCCATCGAGACAAGCGCCCTGGCGGTGTTTATGCTGTCTTCTCCGGTGAGAAATCCCGAAATCCGGCTTGTCCCGTCCGCAACGGCGGCAAGCATCACCGCCCTGTGAGATATCGATTTGTCGCCCGGCACTCGCACTTCACCTATAAGCGGACCGCCGGGCATTATTTTTAAAGACTCCATAAATTGAGTTTTAATTCATCCCTTTCCGTATTTCTTGCGCCTTGCCGAATTCCTCTGCAAGCGTATCGCCGTCTCCGTTTTCGATCATCCCTTTAAGCTCTTCGAGCTTGGCGATATAGGCGCTCAGGGCCTCTACGATGCTCTCGGGATTGTGCAAGCAGATGTCGCGCCACATATCAGGGTGGCTTGCGGCGATCCGCGTTGTATCCCTGAACCCCCCGGCGGCATATTCCATGGCGTCCAGTCCGCCTTCCATCCCCGCCACTGCCGACACCAGGCCAAAAGCCGCGATATGCGGCAGATGGCTGACCTTCGCAAACACCGAATCGTGCACGAATGGTTCCATATGGACTACCCTCGAACCTGCTGTTTCCCAGATAGCCTGGATGGCTGATAGCGCCGTAGCCGCGGTTTTTTTTGTGGGTGTCAGGATGCAGCGGGCGCCTTCAAATATCTTTATATCGGCAGCACAAGCGCCGGAACGGTCGCTGCCCGCAATGGGGTGCGCACCGACAAAACTTATCGGGGCAAGCATTTCTTCGAGACGGTAGACCATACTGCCTTTGACGCTGCCCGCATCGGTGACTATCGCGCCGGCCGCCAGGTGCGGCTTGATTTCCTCCGCAATGGACTCGAACATACCGACCGGACATGTGAGGACGACAAGGTCTGCCCCGCCGGCCGCTTCGGAGACGGAGAGCGAGTAGGAGTCGATAAGCCCAAGCCCGACGGCCTCTTCGAGGTTCTGCCTGCTCCTGCCGACCCCGACAACAGTATCGGCGAGCCCACGCGCTTTCAATATCCCCGCGAGCGAGCCGCCGATAAGTCCTACGCCGATTATAACCGCCTTCTTAAATTTGGGCATCGCGTCCAACTGTGCTACATCGTCCTGCCGACAGCTTTGGCAATCGGCAGCAGGTCCTTCATTAACTGGGTAAACGCCGCCGGCCTTAAGGACTGCTCGCCGTCGCTGACCGCCTCTTCCGGGTTCGAATGGACCTCAAGCATAAGTCCGTCCGCCCCGCAGGCTATCGCCGCGAGCGCCATCGGCGCCACAAACTCCCTGATGCCGACGCCGTGTGAAGGGTCCACTATGACCGGGAGATGGCTCTCCTTCTTCAGCACCGGGACGGCGGAGAGGTCGAGCGTGTTGCGCGTATATGTCTCGAAGGTGCGAATACCCCGCTCGCAGAATATCACATTATGGTTGCCCTGCGACATGATGTATTCGGCCGACATCAGGAACTCCTTGATGGTAGCCGAAAGGCCGCGTTTCAGGAGGACCGGCGTCCTCGTCATTCCGACTTCCTTCAACAGGCTGAAGTTCTGCATATTGCGCGCGCCTATCTGGATTATGTCGGCGTACTGGACGATGAGGTCTGTATCGCGCGGGTCCATCAGCTCCGTCACTACCGGCATGCCGGTCTTCTCTCTGGCCTCGGCAAGGAGCTTCAGACCTTCTTCGCCCATTCCCTGAAAGCTGTACGGGGATGTACGGGGCTTGAACGCGCCGCCTCGTATGAAGTTCGCGCCGCCTTTTTTGACGTCCTCCGCGATGGAAAGCATCCTCTTTCTGCTCTCGACGGCGCAGGGCCCTGCCATGAAGCACAACTTCTTGCCGCCAATCTTTTCCTTGCCCACCTTAACGATGGTATTTTCCTTACGGAACTCGCGGGAAACGAGCTTGTAAGGCTTCAGTATCGGCATGACTTTCTCGACCCCTGGCATCGCCACGAGCGGCAGCTCGGCAATAACGGACTCGTCGCCTATTGCTCCTATTATGGTACGCTCGGTACCTTCCGAAATATGAACTCTCACACCATGCTCCATGAGCTTCTTCTCTATATTATTAATCTGTTTAGGGGTCGTCCCCGGTTTTAATACTATTATCATGATTCCCTCTTGTATTAAATTAATTGGAGCTTCGCCAACCCTTGACCACCGTTGAGAGCGCGTCTATGAAGCGTGTGTTCTCCGCAGGCAAACCTATCGTCACCCTTATCTGCGTCGGGCCCATCGGCCTGATTATGACGCCCTGCTTAAGTAGCGCGTTGTATACCTCGCGCGTGTCATGCCCCAGGTCCATATAAATAAAGTTCGCCTGGGTCGGAACATAGTTTATGCCCAGACTGTCAAGCTCCGGGTAGAGGTATTTCTTGCCCTCTTCGTTCACAGCGATGGCCTTCAGGACATGTTCGTCGTCGGAAAGCGCCGCAACCGCCGCGGCCTGCCCGACAGAGTTGGTGTTGAACGGAGCGCGGACGCGGTTCATCAGGTCTACAAGGTGCGCCGGGGCGAAACCGTAGCCGATGCGCAGCCCTGCCAGTCCGTATATCTTCGAAAAGGTACGCAGGATGATGATATTCCTGCCGTCCATAAAATACTTCATCGAGTCGGCGTATGCCGGGTCGGTAACGTACTCGTAGTATGCCTCGTCCATCACGATAATGGTGTTCTTTGGGGTACGCGCAACCAGTTCCGCAAGCTCCACCCCGCTGTTTATAGTGCCGGTAGGGTTGTTCGGGTTGGCGATGAATATAATCTTGGTCTTCTCGGTTATGTGGTCGGCCATCCCGGAGAGGTCGTGCCTTCCGTCCTTCAGCGGCACCGCGATGGATTTCCTGCCGCATGCCTGGGCCGCGAGCCTGTAGACGGCAAACGACGGCTCGGCGTATATAGCCTCCTCGCCTTCGAGCAGGAATGTCCGCACGACAATTTCGAGCAGTTCGTTGCTGCCGTTGCCGAGGATTATCTCGTCCGTCCTCACTCCAAACTTGGCGGCGATTGCATCCTTCAGGCAGAAGGCGTTCCCGTCAGGGTAGCGGTGGAGGCTGGACAGTACGGCCGGTATCGCCGCGAGCGCCTTGGGAGACGGGCCGACCGGGTTCTCGTTGGAGGCGAGCTTGATGGAACCCGTGATGCCGAGCTCGCGCTCCAGCTCCTCGACTGGCTTGCCCGGCGCGTACGGGGTTATGGACATTATGTCATCCGAAGTCAACTTGCGCATTTCTATTCAGGCCTTTCTCTTTGCGGACTCGTCTGCCGCCGGGTATGAGCCAAGGAGCTTTAAGAAAAGGCATTGCCCGCTGAGTTCCTCTATTGCGTCCCGCACAGGCTTGTCCTCGTAATGCCCCAGCATATCCATGAAGAAATGGTACTCCCACGCCTTCCTGCGGGAAGGGCGCGACTCAATCTTGGTCAGGCTGATATTGCGCTCCGCGAAAGGCTTGAGCATCTCGTACAGCGCGCCCGGCTCGTCCTTCACCGAGAATAGTATCGAGGTCTTGTCGCTCGCGCTCTTTTGCGGGTATTTTTTTGATATGACGAGGAAGCGCGTAAAATTATTCGCGTTGTCCTCTATCCTCTCGCGGATTATTTTGAGCCCGTACATCTCGGCCGCAAGCTTGCTGGCTATCGCGGCGACGGACGGGTCCTCGGCGGCCATCTCGGCCGCGCGGGTGGTTGAAGAAGACTCGTAGAGATGCACGCCCTTCATGTTGCTCTCCAGCCAGTTCTTGCACTGGGCGAGCGGCTGGGGGTGCGAGCATATCTTCTTTATGTCG
>DASXVI010000264.1:0-4534 GCA_036504315.1 Nitrospirota bacterium | reverse complement strand
TTTCCAATGCAGAACTTGCTGAATATCATGTTCAGGATGTCGTCGGGAGTCGTCTCGCCGATAATCCCGCCGACGGCGTCCAGCGCCTCCCTGACCTCCAGCGCCAGAAACTCGGGCGAGACCCCTTCGGCGATACCGGCCTCAAACCTCTTCAGCCCCGCCGCCGCCCTCTCGAGCGCGAGCTTGTGCCGGAGGTTGACCATGGCCTCGGGCGGCTTCTCGCTGCCTCCACCCAGCACGGACTCCCGCAACCTGACAGTCAATTCCTCGATGCCCTCGCCGGTTTTAGCCGATATTTTGATGGGGCTACCCATGCATGGGATACCCCCTGCGCAAATAAATGGCTCATTTGGCAGGTCTGATTTGTTTAAAAGCAGTATATGCCTGTATTCGTTGACTTTTTCAAGCATTGCAAGGTCGTCGTCTGAAAGCGCCTTGCTGCCGTCCAACACGAGCAGAACGAGGTCGGCCTGTTTCAAGGCCTCCTCCGACCGCCGGATGCCCTCGCGCTCGACCGTGTCCTCGCTGTGGCGTATACCCGCGGTGTCGATTACACGGACCGGCACGCCCCCGATATTTACCACCTCTTCGACGGTGTCCCGCGTGGTGCCGGGGATGTCGGTCACGATGGCGCGCTCCATCCGGGCGAGCCGATTTAGCAGGCTCGACTTGCCGACATTAGGGCTGCCCACTATCGCGACCCTCAGGCCCTCGCGAAGGACTCTGCCCTCCTCATATGTGGCGAGCAGCCGCCCGACCATCTCCGACGCCTCCCGTCCTGCCGCAAGCAGGCCCTCGGCGGGGACATAGTCTATCTCTTCCTCCGGGAAGTCTATCGATACCTCGATAAGCGCAAGCAGACCGGCAATCTTTTCCCGGATGGCTTCGACCCTCTGTTTAAGCCCTCCGCCAAGCTGGCCGACCGCCGCCGCAAGAGAGAGTTCGGTAGTCGAGGATATGATGTCCATCACGGCCTCGGCCTGGGTCAGGTCTATCCTGCCGTTCTCGTAGGCCCGCCGGGTAAACTCGCCAGGTTCGGCAAGACGAGCCCCGGCGTGGACGCACAACTCCAGCACCCTCTTGACTGCGGCTGGCCCGCCGTGGCAGTTTATCTCGACGACATCCTCGCGGGTATAAGTGCGGGGGGCCCTCATGACGCTCGCGAGCGCCTCGTCAACCACCTCGCCCGAATTACAATTTACCACTTTGCCGTAATAAATGCGGTGAGATTTGTATTTACCAGCCACCGAGGCGTCTTTAGGAGTGAATATTGTGTATAGCACACCCACCGCGCCCGCGCCGGACAGACGCACGATGCCTATCCCGCCCATACCGGGCGGCGTAGAGATAGCGCATATGGTATCGTTCACCTGATTACTCCTTTAAATCAAAATCCCGCTTTCTTTCAAAGAAAGCGGGCAAAGAAATTTTATGACGGGCTACGCCCCAGCGTCCCGGTTTTCTTTTGGTTACTTAAGCCGCTTCGCCTTTTTGGCGTCTTGCCTTTACCGTGCGGTTTTTTCCGAGTTCCTTTGCGCGGGAGACCGCGCGGAAAGCCTTTGCAAGGAGGTCGCCTACTGTCTCTCCGTCCTTCGGGTATCCCGAGATTCCGATGCTGACGGTGAGTTTATTGCCTCCAAAGGTCGAGTCGGCGATGGTCTGCCTTAGCCTGTCTGCGAATGCGTGGGCCCTGCGTATCTCCGTATCCTGGAATATGATGGCGAACTTGTCGTCCCTCAACCGGCCGACGATGTCGTTTGCCCGGACGGCCCCGCGAAGCGCCACAGAAAGACCCTTAAGTGCTGAGTCCCCTGCCTGGGACCCCCACTTCATATTAAAGCGGCCGAAGTCGTCCGCATCCATTATGGCAACCGAGAATTGCGCGCGCGCCCTCTTCGAGCGGTCAATCTCCTGGGCAAGCCGCTCCTCGAAGTATCTCTGGTTAGAGAGGCCGGTAAGGGAATCGTTCATCGCGGTCTCCTTAAGCTCATCGGCCCGGCGGTTGAGGACCGCCCTCTCGAGCGCAAAGGAGGCGGTATCCGCAAAGTCGGTCAGGACGTCGAGGTCGTCGTTGCTGAACACCTCGCCGGAAATCTTGTCCGAAAGATTTATTACGCCGATAGTCCTGCCGTCTACCTTCAGCGGCAGGCTTATAAAGGATTTGGTCTTGTACTCCGGTCGCTTCATCATAGAGATGCGCGAATCGCGCTCGATATCCTGCACGATTATAGGTGAGCCGAGTGCGGCCACGCGGCCCGCTATGCCTTCGCCGGGTTTTAGCTTGAGCCTGTCCATCATCTCCCGGTCGAGCCCCTTGGACAGCTTGATAACCAGCTCTTCGGACTTGTCGTTAATCAGCATGAGGGAGGCCCTCTCCGCCCTCAGCATCTCAACCGAGCCCTCGAAAATCTGGCGGAATATCTCGTCGGGGCTCTTCAGGGAACCGAGCGATACGGCAAGCCTTACCACCTTGCGCAGGCTGTCGAGCCGCTCCTTGACGGACTCCCGAAGGGTTATGTTCTCCAGAAGCGAGGCGTTCTGCTGGATATACGCCTTCAAGAACGGCAGGTCTTCCTTTGTAGCCGAGGAGTTGATGAGGCAGACGGTACCGGAGACCTCCGTCTTGCAGGTAAACGGAAGGACAACGACGCTCTTTATAGATTCCGGCAGCCCGGCGATAGCCAGATCGCGCGGGTCGGACGCGACGAATACCTCGGCCTGTTTCCTGCGGGCGCGCAGCGCGATATCTTCCACCGGCCGCCCTAACCCCTCCGGGTCCTCGTACTGTTCTCCGTATTCGTATCTGGTCGAGGCCCCGTACTGCCCGTTGTTCACCTTCATAACGGCGCATCCGCCGTCGAAGAGCATAGCCAGGTTTCGAAGCAGGGTCTCGGCGAGTTCGGGCTGGTCCTTGGCGTGGCTCATCAGGGAGGCGTTCTCGAGGAGCGCAAGATGACGGTTGTGCTTAAGCTGGTATGCGTATTTCTGGCTGGAATTCTGGAAATGCTGGACGGCGGCCCGCTGGACAAGCCCGACAACCTCGCGGAGCCTCCTCTTGCCGATAAAGCGGTACTTGTGCTTGCCAGTAAGCGATACCTTGCCGCCCATCTGGCGGATCAGGGCAACGGCCTTTTCGTACTCCTCCCGGTCCTCGAAGGTCTTGCCTCCGGCTATTACCAGGCCTACTCCGCATTCCTCGCGAAGGTTTATCGCGAAGGCGTGCTGGCCGGAGGAACACTGGAATATCTTTAAACCGGGTGAGCTGCATGCCTCGCGGATAAAATTACCGCACTGGCCGCCGCAGAAGGAACCGTCCATCCCGCTCCTCCTGATGGCGCGGCAGAACGGGCTCTCACCGCTCACCATCCCGAGCGGCGTCGCGTCCTCTGCATAGAGAGCGAACTCCAGGCCTGTAAGCCGGGAAAGCGACTCCTGTATCTGGTGCCAGCCGTGAAAGGCCTCGGGAAGAAGGCTGTGCCCGTTCAAGGGTATCCCCCTGGTCTAGTCCGTCGAATATTTGTTGATATAGAACTGCTGGGCCATCGAGAGCAGGTTGCTTACCGTGAAATAAAGCACCAGGCCCGACGGCAGGCTTATAAACATGAATGTGAGGATGACCGGCATGAACATCATCATCTTGTTCTGCATCGGGTCCATAGAGGTCGGGGTCATCTTCTGCATGACGACCATGCTTAAGCCCATCAGTATCGGAAGGACATAATACGGGTCCTTTGAAGACAGGTCTGTAAGCCACCAGACAAACGGGGCCTGGCGCAGCTCTATGGCGTTGTTTAATACATTGTAAAGCGCTATGAAGACCGGTATCTGGATAAGCATCGGCAGACAGCCGCCCATCGGGTTTACCTTCTCCCGCTTGTATATGGCCATCATCTCTGCGTTCATCCGCTGCGCGTCGCCCTTGTACTTCTCTTTCAGCTCGGCGAACATCGGCTGGAGCTTCTGCATCTTCTTCATCGCCTTCTGGCTCTTGTGGGTCAGGGGCGCGAAGAGGAGTTTTACAACTATCGTCAGCAGTATTATGGCCCAGCCATAATTCTTTACGATGCCGTAAAAAAACTTCAATACGACAAACAGCGGTTTTGCAATAAACGAGAACCATCCGAAATCGATCGACTGCTCAAGCCCAATATTAAAAGACTTGAGCCTGTCATACTCCTTGGGGCCCGCATAGACGAGGTAGCTCCCGCCGTCCGCGCCCTTCACGGCAACCAGTCCCAGGTCGGTTGAGCCCTTCATGCTGACGGCATCGACCGGGCCTTTCGGGATAATTGCCGCGATAAAGAACTTGTCGCATAGCGCTGCCCATCCGGTCTTGCCGGTGTATTTCTTCGGCTCGGCGAGCTTCTCGGGCTTGTCCTGGCTGCGCTGGCCGTCGACGAATACCACAGGGCCTATGTGCCCGTAGCCCTTTTCCTCTTTAGGCGTGAGGCTTCCAAAACCGTCGCCCATATATAATGTATACGGCTTGGACGACTGGATATCGAGGTTGAAGGCGTAGGAGTCGTTTTTGAAG
>DASXVI010000263.1:0-2231 GCA_036504315.1 Nitrospirota bacterium | reverse complement strand
ATATCTCCTTGAGCATGAAGTGCTTGTATCCGCCCTTCTCGGCCATGACCGGGTTCCATGTGACCTTCGAAATTTCCTTCTCGCGCGGATTGCCGTCGATGTCGGTGACCTGCACGCCCTCCCGCGTTATGACCGCCATCTCGTGGTCGTCAAGGTATATTGCGTCCTTGGTATGGTTCAGTATCGCCGGGAGGTCGGACGCGATAAAGTACTCGTGCCTGCCCAGCCCTATTACGAGCGGGCATCCGGCCCTTGCGGCCACAAGCACATCCGGCTCGGTCTCGTTGACTACGCCTACGGCATACGCGCCGCGAAGGACTTTCAGCGCGGCCCGGACGGCCTCGACAATCCCCATGCCGCCGCATACGTTGTCGTCGATTATATGCGCGATGACCTCGGTGTCGGTCTCGGAATTAAATGTGTGGCCCTCGGAGACCAGCTTCTCCTTCAACTGCATGTAGTTTTCTATGATGCCGTTGTGCACGACGACCGTCTGGCCGCAGCGGTGCGGGTGCGCGTTCTCCTCGGACGGGCGGCCGTGGGTCGCCCAGCGGGTATGGCCGATGCCTATGTTGGACGACAGCTGCTGGCCCTCAAGGGCGGCTTCGAGGTTCTTGAGCTTGCCGACGCTCCTGCGGACGCCTATATGGCCGTCCTCGAAAAACGCGATTCCGGCGGAATCGTACCCCCGGTACTCGAGTTTCTTCAAGCCCTCTATAAGGATCGGCACCGCGTTCTGTCCGCCGATGTACCCCACTATTCCGCACATACTTTAAAATCTCCTTTTACTTTTTTGCCTTGGTACGCTCTTTTAGTCTTGTCCTGTGGTCGGCCCAGCCCTCGCGGTTCTGCTGGGGAGTGCGGGACATCGCGAGCGCGCCTGCGGGAACGTCCTTTGTTACGGTAGTCCCGGCGGCGACCATCGCGCCTTTGCCCACCTTTACGGGGGCCACGAGCTGGGTGTCGCTGCCGATGAATACGTTGTCCTCGATAATGGTCTGGAACTTGTTGTATCCGTCGTAGTTGCAGGTAATCGTGCCCGCGCCGATGTTGACGCCGCGGCCTATGACAGCGTCCCCGATGTACGAGAGGTGGGACGCTTTCGCGCCTTCCCCGATATTTGCCTTTTTGGTCTCGACAAAGTTGCCGACCTTTGCCCTGGGGCCGATGACGCTTCCGGGCCTGAGATGCGCGAACGGGCCGACCGCAGCGCCGGACTCTATCGCCGACTGGCTTATGACCGAGTAGCCCTTGACCGTCACGCCGTCTTTAACCGTGCTGTCTGTGATGATGTTGCCGGGCATCAGGGTGCAGCCCTCGCCGATGGAGGTGCTGCCGATTATATGGTTGGCCGGATAAATTACAGTATCCCTGCCGACCTTCGCGTCCGCCGATATGTATGTGGTTTCCGGGTCTATTATAGAGACGCCCGAGGCCATAAGTTTTTCGTTTATGCGGTAGCGCACCGCCTGCTCGGCATAGGAAAGCTCAACGCGCGAGTTGATGCCGAGTACCTCTTCCGGGTCGTCCGCAATTACGGCAATGGCCTTCAACATTTTTGCCCGTGCGATGCCGACCACATCCGTGAGGTAGAACTCCTTCTGCGCGTTCTCGGAGCGTACTTCCTTCAGCGCCTTACGCAAGAAATCCGCATCGAAGCAGTATGTTCCCGAGTTAATCTCAAGGATGCCCTTCTCGGACTCGGATGCGTCCTTCTGCTCGACGATCCTTTCGACCCCGCCCTTGGCGTCGCGGACGATACGGCCGTAGCCGGTCGGGTCGTCCAGTACCGCCGTGAGTATCGATACGGCGGCTTTCGCCTTCTTGTGCCGGGCGACCAGGTCCTTAAGGGTCCCGGCCCGCAACAGCGGCACATCGCCGGACACGAGAAGCACTGTGCCGGAGAAATTCTTGAGCTTTGAAAGGCCGGTCATCGCGGCGTGCGCGGTGCCGAGCTGCTCGCTCTGGAGCGCGGTCTGGATGCCCTCCGGCAGTATGGACGCAACTTTGTCGGCCTGATGGCCGATTACAGCGACTACCGACTCGGGTTTCAGTTCACTCAGGCTGTCCATAACGAACAGGAGCATCGGCCTGCCCGCCACCGGGTGGAGGACCTTGGCAAGCGACGACTTCATCCTCGTGCCCATACCGGCCGCGAGGACTATCGCGGAGAGCCCCTTCATGTCGAGGCCTCCGTTTTTGAGGCGGCATCGGACGGCGTCAGGCTGGCG
>DASXVI010000262.1:0-3871 GCA_036504315.1 Nitrospirota bacterium | reverse complement strand
TCCGGGAATATCGCCTGATGAAGAGGCGTATGGAGCTTCAGCAACACCGAGGCGAACTGTTTGACCACTTTGTACTGCCCCACGCTGTAAGTGTTTGTCAGGACGCCGAGGATGAATACATCCAGCTCTCGCGGCAGCATCCTGAGCGTGCTCCATGTCCAAAGGGGGGCGAGAAAAGAGGCGATGTCCCTGAACAGCCCCGGCCCTTCTCTCCGGCCTGCAAGACGTAACAGGCTCTCCCCGGTCTCCTGCCTGTATACCCACATGCCCATAATAGAAAACGCCAGGTTGCTGAGAGCCTCCCAGGTTATAAGCAGGTAAACCGAACGCTCAAACGACAGGTCCGTTAAGAATATAGCCAGCACAAACACAAGCCGGATGGCCGCTGTAACCGCCGTAAAATACGACACCAGCTTGAACCTGTTAAAAAGCTGTATTATCCCCGAAAAGAAATTGTCAAATTTAAGGAATATGGTAAAGCAATACAGGACTCCCAGCCCCGCATACTCTGCCGGCAGGCCCCATGCATGGCTGAAAAACGTTGCGCCTGCTACGGCGAAAACCCCGCCCGCCAAGACTATTGAGGTCTCGATAAACAGGACTGTCCTGACTACCCTGAAGAATTCCTCGGAGCGGGCTTTATCGAAGAAAACAACACCGAATTTAACGATGGCCTGCCAGGACTGCGCCCCGAAGAAACTCCGCACGGTCATAATGAACGCCTGCATCAGGGCAAGCGCCCCGAGTTTCTCCGGCCCGAATTGGCGCGCAAGCAGCATCGTGACGAGCAGTCCGAATACCGACCCCATCGCGTTGCCGGTCAGGATGTATCCGGAGTTCTTCAGTAAGTTATTGAACCCTGCGCGATTTTTCAACTGGCTTTTCCCCGGAACCGCATTAAAGGTCCTCTTGACTGCTGCTGTGCCCGGCTAAAATTTATAGTCTGTTCCGTAGGGATAATTGCCGGTTCAAACGAGGTCATAACGCAGCCCAATTCGGTGTTCCCTGAGTTTGTCCGCATATTTACCCGGGTCCTTTACTGCTATGTACATCGCATAGGTTGCCCCGAACGGTTGTCTGTCGTTTGACGAAACTCCTACCAATATGAAACCGTTCTCGCCAAACAGCCTCTGGACTGCAAAAGGCGTGGGCCTCCAGTAGTCCTTGAAGCTCCCGTTGTAATGTACGGCCTGCGCAAAAGGAATTACTAACACGACGGCATCGCGTGAAAGGCTGCAAATATTCCTGAAGGCAGTCCTTATGTCGTATATATGCTCTAATGTGGTATGGTTGAAAACGACGTCGAATTTCCCGACAAGGTCCTCCGGCAAAGCCCCCTCCAAATCTAACTGAACATCCCCCTCTTCCAGTCCGCCGCGTTCGCCGTTCCCCCAGTTTGTTACGGTATAAGAGCTTTTCCTGCTGAAATAGTCCCTGTATTTTTTCCCCTCGCGGTCCTCGTCTTTCCAGCCTGAGACGTTTATCACATCGCCGCTGAACATGTCGCATACCTGCCGAAGTTGGTCATTGCTCCAATGGCGTGGCTCGAAAAATCTGGCGTTCAACAGGCCGAAGCCCCATATTCCGCAAGCAAACTTGCGTATGATTTTATACAGGATTACATATGCCTTGTTAATCACATTCATTTTGAGCCTGTCGGTAAAGTTAAAGAACAAGTATAGCTGTCAATTACAGTCCGCTGTATTACCGCGTTGCCGCTATCCATGCAGAACTGGTGGCGTTAGCCTCGTCTGTTTTGTCTTTAAACCTTCGGTCCAACCTTAGTTGACCGAGTTTCAGGGTATCCAGGCTCCTGCCATCCACTTTGGTCTCTGAAGACAGCACCCTCAACCCGCTACTTTTCAGCAGGTCCAGAAATTCGTCGATGCGCAGCCTGTTGTGCCACATGTACCTGTTGCCTGCGTATCTATCCCACTTTTCTTCATCGAACTGCAAGAAGTTAACCGCAGTTATGTCCTTGTCGGAATGTGAAAAGTGGTCCGAAAAATCCACATAATGCACAAAGAGACCGTCCGTTTTCAGCACCCTGCCGCCCTCGCGCATTATCCCGCCCAGAGTGTCGGAGGGGATATGCTCAAGCACGGTAAAAGAAACATGGTAATCAACGCTTTGACCGGGTATATCAAGGTTTGCCGCGTCTGCCGGAGCTAAATATCGGATATCCGCTTTACGCATCCATATCGAGATATCTTCGGCATCCTGGCTGGCAAGGGCCTTGAACCGCTCCCGGAATACAGGCCTTTCGGCATACCCCTTAAATAACTTCCTTACGGACTCCCGGTTGTCTCTTATAAAACACATATCCTTTCGGACAAGGGCGGTCTCAAGATAAGGGTTGAGGTCCACGGTTATTACTTTCGAGGCTCCGCAGAGCCACAGCGCGAGAGGCACCGACAACCGCCTGCCCGTGCCTACTTCGAGGAATACCTTGCCGTCAACGCGGCCGCCCTGTTTCTCTATATGGTCAACCAAATCGATGCCCGCCTGCAAGCGCCCCACCGGGTTGACCGACCTTAACCCTCCGAAAACCCTCTGCACGGCATAATAGGTCTTATAGCTTAAGCTGGACGGAAGGGCCGCGATAATATTTTGTATGGCGGCTTTAAGTTTCCAGTTCATTTATCCACTTCCGGCTCTTGCGGCCTTTGCTCAAGGATAAACGGCCCGCTGTAATAAACCCTGGGTACTGTCTGGCCATCCGCACCCCGGACCCTCACATACATGTAATAGGTTCCGGGCTCTAAAGCGGCAGTATTCAAGACAAACTCATTCTTCGGGCCGTAGTCTGTCAGGTCCGCTTCCACGCTTCCATAACCGAGTTTCCTCTTCGAAAACTTGTATTCAAGCTTGCCTATCGGCACGGTCGCATCGGCGGTCCACTTTACCCTTGTCCCGGTAAAGGCTAACCCGCCGCAGTCATCAGCGAATGACTTAAGTTGGATTACATTGTAGCTTGGGTCGAGCGACGGAAGTTCCTTCTCGAAGGCATCGGCAACGCCCGGCTTCCCGGCCTTCCTGAAGAACATCGCTGCGCGGGCCTTTATCAGGGGGCTGGTCGGGTTCAGGGCCACGGCCTTATTGAACTCGTCACCGGCCCTTGCAAAATCAGGCCCAGCGGCCGGGCCTTGTCCCGGAAGGTTTTCGAGCGCCCCGCCTTCGAAAAGGTGCGAAAAAGATGAGTACGGGTTACGGTCACCGGACTGGCGGAAGCAGTCGAGAGCCTTGTCGAAACAGTCCCGGCTGTTCCGTTCGGATTTCTCCTCCATGGCCTCCTTTGCGGCATAAAAACTTCCGAGCCAGATATAGACCCTGCCCTCCTCAAATATGTACTCCGAACGGCCGGGGTCCATGAGCGACGAGGTGTCGAGCTTTGCGGCAAGCCCGTCGAACAATTCAGGCGTAGCGGCGGCTCTTTTTATAAGCTCGGAACGCTCCCTGGCCGCGGAGAGATAATTCAGGTCGCTTACCGCGCCTGCCATCGATGCCGACGCGATAATACATGATAGTGCCACCCCAAAGCAAAGTGCCGCCCTCCCCGGCCGGGACGGGATTTCTATCCGTCCCTCCGCCATGCCGGCTCCTGATTCGCGGCTTGTGATGGCTGCGGAGAAGGTAAGGGCCATGAATATCACCGCAAGCAGCAGGATGGCCGGTATATGCAGGCTGGTTTCGACTATGCCATGAAGCATAAGCGCGCCTATTCCGCTGATGCAGCCCGCCGCGACGCCCCTGACGAACGACGACTTCTTCCCCAGCAGCCTGAATGCGGAGGTCAGGTATACCAACATGAAAGCCATTACAAGCCCGAGCCCTATTATCCCGCCCTCCGCCAGCATATACAGGTAGTCGT
>DASXVI010000261.1:0-2600 GCA_036504315.1 Nitrospirota bacterium | reverse complement strand
CCTGCTCGACCTTGCGGCTTCGGTCGCCCGTGCGGTAAACGGGGATGGCCGCGACCTCGTAATCGACCTTCGGCAGAAAAAGCCGGTCTTCGATTTTTCGGTTGGCGAGCCGCCGGAGGGAGTGGACATAGCCAGGAAACTCGCACTCGTGCGCTCGATGGACGGGGCGGCAAGGGCCGCCGATGGCCGCGTGTCGCAGGTAATGGTAATGTACCGCGACACCGTGCAGGATATCACGATAGCCTCCTCAGACGGCTTCCTCGCGAAGGACCAGCGGCACTATACGGTAGCCGCCGCGAATGTCATCGCAAAGGATGCCAACTCGGTCCAGACGGGTTACGAGTCCGCAGGCGGCAACGCAGGGCTTGAAATCTTTAAGACGACCCTGCCGGAGCTTATCGGCGAGAAGGCGGCGAAGCGGGCAACTCAGGCCCTTACGGCAAGGAAGGCCCCCGGCGGCAGCATGCCGGTGGTGCTGTCGTCCGAGGCCGGCGGCACGATGGTCCATGAGGCGGTAGGGCACGGCCTCGAAGCCGACCTCGCCCAGAACGGGCTTTCTGTCTATACCGGAAAAATCGGCGAGCAGATCGGCTCGTCTCTCGTAACGGTGCTCGACGACGCGACCATACCGGGCAAGCGCGGCAGTTTCCGGTTCGACGACGAGGGCATCGAGGCGCAGAAGACGGTGCTTGTCGAAAACGGCGTACTCAAGGGCTTCATGTACGACCGCCTGACCGCCATGAAGGACAAGGCGGTGTCCACAGGAAACGGCAGGCGGGATTCATACCAGTCGCGGCCCATCCCGAGGATGACGAACACGCTCATCGCCCCCGGCGCGTCCGACCCCGCGGATATAATAAGGGCCTGCGAAAAAGGCCTCCTGATAAAGAAAATGGGTGGAGGCCAGGTCAACACCGTCAACGGCGATTTCGTATTCGAGATAAACGAGGCGTTCATTATCGAGAACGGACAGGTGGGCGAGCCCGTGCGCGGGGCAACTCTCGTCGGCAACGGCCCGCAGGTATTAAAGGACATCGCGATGGTAGGCACAGACCTCGGCTACAGCATCGGCACCTGCGGCAAGGACTCGCAGGGCGCCCCGGTATCGGACGCCCAGCCGACCCTGCTTATCAGCAATATCGTCGTCGGCGGAAGCCACGAAGAGTAGCATAATAAGAAGTACAATAAGAAGTACAATAAGACTAAATCACCGGGCCGACACGAGGGTACGGCCCCTACAATCAGATAAAGAGACGGAGAGTATGAAGAAAGAAAACTACAGTTTTTTTGAAAGAAAACGCAAGCCGGTATCCCGCCTGTTCATGCTGGTATGCCTGTTACTGGTGCTATTCACAGCGCCGTCATGGCAGCGGGGCAGCGCAATCGATATAGCGTTCGAGGTCTCCGGCATCCTGCTCGTCCTCGCGGGTGTTTCCGGCAGGCTGTGGGCCACGATGTATATCGGCGGCAGGAAGAATGCCGAACTGGTGATGTCGGGCCCTTATTCGATGTGCCGGAACCCGCTCTACCTGTTTTCGTTTATCGCCGGAATAGGCATATCGCTGCTGCTCAAGAATGTCGCCCTGCTCGCTGTTTTCGTTGTCGGGTTCTCCATCTATTACCCGCTCGTTATCAGGTCGGAGGAGGGCAGGCTTCGGAGCTATTTCGGCGAGGCGTTCGACGGATATGTTGCCACGACGCCGATGTTCATACCGAAGTTTACCGGCCTGAGTTTCGAGGGGGCACGCTTCGTCCCGTCGCTGATGTGGAAGAACTTCAAGGACAGCCTCGGCTTCCTGTTGTTCATACCCGTGACCTACCTTATCGCGTGGCTCCACGAAAGCGGCGCGCTGAAAGTAATTTCCAGACTGCCTTAAAGTGGCAGTGAACCATTTTTCCGGGAGGAATATCATGAAGATCGTAGCGTTCAGCGGGAGCGCCAGGAAGGGCGGCAACACGGCGTTGCTCATCCGTGAAGTCTTCACGGAACTCGAAGCCGAAGGCATAGAGACCGAGCTGGTGGAGCTTGCGGGCAAGAAGATACGCGGCTGCATCGCCTGTTTCAAATGTTTCGAGAACAAGGATATGCAATGCGCAGTCAGGGACGACATCGTCAACGAGTGCATAGACAAGATGCGCGGCGCCGACGGGGTCATACTCGGTTCGCCGACATATTTCTCGGACATTTCCCCGGAGATAAAGGCCCTTATCGACCGCTCCGGGATGGTGTCCCGCGCCAACGGGGACATGTTCAGGCGGAAGGTGGGTGCGGGCGTTATCGCGGTCAGGCGGGCCGGCGCCATCCATGCCCTGGATTCGATAAACCATTTCTTCTTAATCGGGCAGTGGATAATACCCGGTTCGAGCTACTGGAATATAGGCATCGGGCGGGAACCGGGCGATGTCGCCCGTGACGAGGAAGGTATCCATACGATGCGGATACTGGGCCAGAATATGGCATGGTTGATAAAAAAGCTTAAAAGCTGAACAAGAGGGATATGGTATAATTTAATGTATCACCAAGGAGCGATTCCATGCGGCTCAAACTACCTACAGCCTTTCTCCCCTTGCTCCCCATCCTCCGCGCAAGCAAACGCAAA
>DASXVI010000260.1:0-5057 GCA_036504315.1 Nitrospirota bacterium | reverse complement strand
CGGCTGGCGGAAGGCGGCGCGGATAAAATCTCGCGCATCATCAAGCTGGTGGGAAATTTGAAGGTGGAAGTGCTGGATTGGAGATAGTAAATATATTGGAAGGGCGCGCTATGATTAGGAAATATAATTTTGCTCTTGCTGTGCTCATTTGTTCGTTGATGCTTTCCGCCTGTTCCACTAAGGGCGTGACGGACAAGGTGAACCTCGACATAAAGAAGGTGCATATAAGGGAAGCCTCGATGGCGGGCGTGAAGGCCGTCGTGACCGTGAAGGTATCCAACGCCAACTGGTTTGGCGTGACTGTCTCGCGGCTTGCGTACCGGGTGTCGGTGAACGGCAAGGAAATTGGCGGCGGCAAGCTCGAAAAGGTGGTCGAGATACCGTCCAACAGCGTGACGGAGGCCGAAGTCCCGCTCGAAGTCGGGCCGGACGCCTTTGGCGGCCTGGTAGGCGAGGCGCTGAAGGGCAAGCTGAAATATACCGTGAAGGGCGAGGCCGACATGAAGACATGGCTGGGGACATATACCATGCCGTTTGATACACAGAAAAAGAAGAAGGACAAGAAACCGGAATAAATCATTACGGTATAATTTAGATAGCAGCAAGAAAATCGGAGGATTACATGAAGAAATTTGCCATGCTCTTAGCCGCATTGCCGCTTGCATTCCTTGTCGCCTGTACGCCTACGGAAAAGAAGCAGGATACCCCGCCGCCGCCGAAGGCCGCAGGGCAGGAGTGCGCCCCGGCCGCCCAGCCCGAGTCCGCGAAGCAGATAATACAAAACTACGGCAGCACCCTCTCCCACGCGCCGGGCCAGGCGAAGGCCGTCCAGACAAAGGTGGACCTGGGCGCAATCAGCGAGGCCGTCCGCAATTTCATGGTGGAGAACGGGAAATACCCCGACAGCCTCGACATGGTTAAAAGCTACCTGCGGCCCGGCACCGACCTGTCCGCGTTCAGCTACGACCCGTCAAGCGGCACGGTCTGTGTAAAATAGGTGTATAATCGGGTGGAAAACTCGCCTAAACTCCCGATATTTCAAAAAATATCACAAACGCTATATATTGTGGTAGGGCCGCGGCAATGCACCATAATCTGGTGCATTTTCCTTTACTTCCCGGCCCGGATATGATATAAATCCCAATCGCAGGGAACCCCTTTTTAATCAAATCCTTATATAAACAGCTTTCCTTCAAGAGGTCGTAAATGCGTTTCCACAAGCTCGAGATGGTCGGTTTCAAATCTTTCGTGGACAAGACCGCCATCACATTCCAGGACGGGATGACGGCAATCGTCGGCCCGAACGGCTGCGGAAAGAGCAACATTTCGGACGCCATACGGTGGGTCCTCGGCGAGAAGAGCGCGAAGGCTATCCGCGGCGACAAGATGGAAGACGTCATCTTCAACGGCACGGACATCCGCAAGCCGACCGGCATGTCCGAGGTCAGCCTGACGCTCGAAAATGTGGACGGGAACGGCGCGCTCGGGTTTGCCGAGTTCAAGGAAATCACTATCACGCGCAGGCTGTTCCGAAACGGCGACAGCGAATACCTGATAAACAAGATACCGTGCCGCCTGAAGGATATCCGCGACCTGCTGATAGATACCGGAATGAGCTCGAAGGCTTACGCCATCATAGAGCAGGGCAAGATAGGCCAGCTCATCGTTAGCAAGCCGGAGGAACGCCGGTTCATCATCGAGGAAGTCGCGGGCATCTCAAAATACAAGTCGAGGAAGGTCGAAGCGCTCTCGAAGCTCAAGGAGACGGAAGACAACCTCGACCGCGTCAACGATATAGTATCCGAGGTAAAGCGGCAGATAGGCTCGCTGGACAGGCAGGCCAAAAAGGCCGAGCGGTACAAGAAGCTCTCGGACGAGTTGAAGGGCTTCGAGCTGAAGATGGCCTGGGACGACTTCAACGACCTGACCGCGCGCGCTCAGGAAACCGAAGAGGCCTTCGAGAAGGTTTCGGCGGGCGAGAGCGCCGCGAAGAACGCCGTTTCCGCAAGGGAGGCCGACCTCTCCGAGGCCCGCATCCGCCTTGCCGAGTCCGAGCGCGAACTGATGGACCACCAGAGGGAAGTCCACAGGGTCGAGTCCGATGTCAGCCGTCTTGAGGCCAGGGCCGAGGTAGCGGTCAGCCAGTTGAAGGGCCTGGACGAGCGCGAGGACAGGCTGAAGACCGACCGCGACCTGCTTGCACGGGAAGCCGATGAGCTTGATGCCCAGTCGTCGTCCTTGAAGGAAGAGGCCCAGGCGCTCAAGGCAGAACTCGACGAACTCCGCGAGGAGCTTCAGGTGCTCGAGAACGAGTACCAGGCCAAGGCTACCCGCTCGCACCAGCTCGAATCCGGCATCGATGCGGACCGCACGAAGATATTCAATATACAGGCCGAGATATCCCAGAGGAACAACCGCCTGAGCAGGTTAGAGGAGCAGAAGCTGAACCTCGAAACCCGCATCCGCCGCGGGCTGGAAGAGGAGCGCGACACCGACGACAAGCTGTCCGAGGCGAAGCTTGCCGCCGAGAAGAAGCGTATGGAACTCGACGCCGCGCGCAAGGCCCAGGCGGAACTTGAGGCCGAGAGGGATACGGTCGAAAGTCACCTTGAAGAAACCAAGTCGATGCTGAAGGCGCTCGACGCGGAGTTGACGAGGGGCCGCGAGACTTATAACCAGAAAAAGTCCCGTCTCGAATCCTTGCAGGAGCTTGAGGAAAACCTCGAAGGCTACGGCGAGGGCGTAAAGGCGCTCGTAAAAGAGAAGCGCCACGGTGCGCTCGCGGGTCTGCACGGCCTTGTCGCCGACATACTGACCTCGTCGCCTGAGCATGAGCGGGCAATCGAGGCGGTGCTTGGGGACAGGCTCCAGAATGTCGTCGTTGGCGCCCATTCCGATGCGCGTGAATGTCTCGAATACCTGAGGAACAAGGGCGGGGGCAGGGGGACTTTCCTGCCGATGAGCCCGCGCGAGATAAAGGCCGGGGCAGTGTCGGGCGACGGCGTGATAGGCGTCGCGGCAAAACTGGTCAAGCCCAAGTCCGGCTATTCGCAGGTAGTTTCAGCCCTGCTCGGCAATGTCGTCATAATGCGCGACTTGGATTCCGCGATATCGATGTGGGAGTCCGGCTCGGATGCGGTACTCGTGACGCTCGACGGAGAGGTAGTGGAGCCGTCCGGCGCGGTAACCGGCGGGGCGTCTTCGTCCGGCGGCGGACTGCTCTCGAAAAAGCGCGAGATACGCGAACTGACAGACGAGGTCGAGAAGATTGCGGCCGAGAACCAGTCGGCGGAGGACAGGCTTGCCGAGTCCCGTTCGCGGCTGGATGGTTTGGAAATCTCGCTCAGGGAACTGCACGAGTTAATCAACGAGAAGCGGATACTCTCCGTCAGTATAGAGAAGGACTTCGGCGCGCTCGCGGCGGAGGCCGACAGGCTTGAGAAAAAGGCCGAGATACTGTCGGTCGAGTCTGCCCAGCGCGAGCAGGAAGAGCAGGAGATAACCACCGGCCTTGTCCAGATTAGGCAAGAGCTCGACGGCCTGCAGGACGAGCGGCAGAAGAGGGAAGCGGCAATCGTAGAGGCCCAGGCCGAACTTAAAGTGGTAAAAGAGGACCTTGAGCGCGAGCGCGAGGGCCTTACGATAAAGAAGATGGATTTGTCCGCCCTGCTCCAGAAGCATGAGTCCTCGGCCCGCGACTTAAAGCGCGCCGACCTCCAGAGGGAAGAGCTTGCGCGCAGGAACGCGAGGGTGGACTCCGAGGAGCGCGAGATAAAGGAGCGCAGGGTCGAACTGACCAACGGCAAGACCGAGGCCGAGACGAACATCAACGAGATGATGAAGACGGTGCTCGAACTTAAGGCGCGTGTGCCGGAGCTCCAGAACGCATACGAGACGGCGAACGAGTCTATCGCGGTGCTGGACGAGCAGGTGAAAATCGCCCGCCGCGAGGCAGAGGACGCAAGGGGCGCGGCCACGGAGCTTGAGCTTCGCCGTGCGGAGTTGAAGCTGAAGGTCGAGCACCTCGTCGAGACCGTCAACCATAACTACCATATTGCGGTTACCGAGATAGACGAGCAGATACGCACGATGGAAATCGAGCGCGCGGCCGCCGAGGTCAATACCGCCGAGCTTCGCGACAAGCTGGAAAAGCTCGGGCCTGTCAATATCGGCGCAATCGAGGAATACAACGAGCTGATGGAGCGGTTCACATTCCTGTCCACCCAGAAGCTGGATTTGGAGACCTCAGTCGCACGCCTGAGAGAGGCAATCGGCAAGATTAACAAGACCTCCGAGGAACTCTTCATGGAGGCGTTCAACGCCATCAACGAGAAGTTCAAGCTGGTATTCCTCGCGCTGTTCGGCGGGGGCAGGGCAGAGCTTCAGGTTGCACTTCCGGAGAACGGCGACATACTGGAGTCCGGGCTTGAGATTGCGGCCCAGCCGCCCGGCAAGAAGCTCCAGAGCCTGATGTTATGCTCCGGCGGCGAGAAGGCCCTGATTGCGGCCGCGCTTACCTTTGCATGCTTCCTTGTGAAGCCGAGCCCGTTCTGCGTCCTCGACGAGGTTGACGCGCCTCTCGACGAGCACAATGTCCAGCGGTTCGGCAAGACCCTCAAGGACTTCGCCGATAAGACGCAGTTCATCGTCATCACCCACAGCAGGCCGACGATGGAGCTTGCCGACGCACTATACGGCGTAACGATGGACGAACCGGGGGTATCCCGGCTGGTATCCGTCAAGCTAAATGACGCGGTCGAAATAGTAGGGGCCTAGAGAAAACTGCAAAGGCGGTCCGAATGGGCCGTTTTTTTTATTTTGTCATTCCGAGCGCAGTCGAGGAATCTACTTTTGAATTTAATACAGTTCAACTGTTGGTCCCTCGGCTTCGCTCGGGACGACGGCAATAAACCAACGCCTCTGGATTCCCGCCTTCGTGGGAATGACGCTTCAAAAGTCCACTGGTTTCCCGGTGGATATTTTTCGTCCTGAAAAATTGATCTGAACTAAACAAAAAACTTCAAAGATTGCCTGATAACTATTTGGAGCAGGTTTGA
>DASXVI010000259.1:0-1531 GCA_036504315.1 Nitrospirota bacterium | reverse complement strand
TGCGGTAAAGGTCGCCCGCCAGATGGAGAGCGGCACCGTCGTCACGCTGTTCCCGGACCGGGGCGACAGATACCTGTCCACCGCGCTTTACAAGTCCATCTGCGGGAAGTGCAACCCTTAGGCAAGATGAAACACCTGATAATCAACGCCGACGACTTCGGGATGGCAGGTGCGGTCAATGCCGGGATAATAAAGGGCCACCGGGAGGGCGTTATAACCTCCGCGAGCCTGCTATCCGGTGGGGCGGCAGCCGAAGAGGCGGCAGCCCTTGCAAAAGACAATCCCGGCCTGGGCGTCGGCGTGCACCTGTGCCTTACGATTGAGAAGGCGGTATCGTTCAACCTGCCCGGACTTGCGCCGGACAGCATCCTGCCGCCCTCGCCGCTCGCCTTCATGGTGAAATGGCTGACAGGCAGGATTAGCCGGGACGAGGTACGCCGGGAGTTGAAGGCACAGATAGACCGCGCCGTCTTCCTCGGTATCACTCCCACGCATCTGGACGGACACCAGCATATCCATGTCATGCCGGGAGTATTTCGGGAGGTCGCGGCACTTGCGCGGGAGTACGGGATTAAAGCCGTCCGCTGCCCCGTGGGGCCGAGTTCCGGGCTTGAGAAAGGTTTCGGGAAGGCGGTCGAGAAAATTATCCTCGAAGGCTTTGCAAGGTACGGTTCAGGGGCGGTCAGGGCTAATAGCCTTCGGCATCCCGATTATTTCTTCGGCCTGGCCCAGACGGGGAGCGTAGACGCAGGCTGGCTCGCCAAATTAGTAGAAGGCCTGCCGGATGGGACTTCGGAGATTATGTGCCATCCGGGCATCCGCGACGACAATACGGCGCGAAGGCTCGACTGGGGGCACGGCTGGCAAGGGGAACTCGATGCGGTGACAGACCCGCGTGTGAAGGAATTGATAGAGGGCCGCGGAATCCGGCTGGTGAACTTCTCCCAAATATAGAAATAGAAAGGCCCACAAAATCGCGGGCCTTTTTTCATTTGATATCGAACCGCAGGATAACCCACTGCGGTATGTATATCGGGTAGCCCGACATCAGCTGTTCCTTCTCGAGGTTGCTTGTCTCGCCCGGCCTGTAAGGTTCCTCCTGCTCGTACGAGTATTTTTTCTCGGTCCCCGGCTGCGGGCCGAGGTCGATGTAATACCGCTCCTTCTTGCCGCCTGCTTCCGTCTCTCCGACGAGCTGTTCCTTCGTCTCGAAGTTCCCATCGCCGTCCTTGTCTATCAGGCGGTACTCGTAGGGCGGCTTGCCCTTCGGCGCGACATCATACCTGAACACCGCCCCGTTAACGCTGAACTGCCGGACGAGTTCCCCGTCCGGCTCCTTGTATGTCCTGATGGTTATCTCGGGGGCGCGCGTCATGCCCTTCCGGCCGGCTGCGACCTGCTTTTCCTCCAGCGTCAGCGTCGCCTTCGAGAGGTCCGGGACGATATAGTTTTCCGCCGCGGCTGCACTGGAAGCTATAAGTGTGAAAGCTATTAGGAATAATACCCTCGTTGTCATGACGGCCTCCTTTCT
>DASXVI010000258.1:0-4036 GCA_036504315.1 Nitrospirota bacterium | reverse complement strand
ATCTGGTATGGCGCCGCAGTTCACGGCCACGAAAGGTTTGCCCTTGCGGAGGCTGTTGTAATGGACGGTCTTTGCCACTAAGCCCTTGCCGGTACCGGTCTCGCCCGTTATAAGTATCGTGCTGTTCGTGGGGATTGCGCGGTCGAGCAGGCGCAGGGACTTCTTCATCACTTCCGAGCGGCCGAGGATGTTGGAGAAGTCGTATCGGTCAGATAGCTGGGCGCGCAGTTCCTGATTTTCCCTTGTGAGCCGTATCGCTTCGAGCGTCTTGTTCACCCGCAGCTTCAGGTCGTCGTTGACGAACGGCTTTGCGATGTAGTCGGTCGCCCCGAGCTTGACCGCTTCCACGGCCGAGTCTATCGAGCCGAAGGCCGTTATGACCATCACCGGGACCTCCGGGTCCAGCTCGTTCACGCGCCTTAAGACATCGAGCCCGTTGATACCCTCCATCTTCATGTCGGTTATCACGAGGTCGAACCTGCCGCCCTCGAATATCTTAAGCCCCTCCGAGCCGCTCGTGCTGGTGGTGACGGCATAGCCCGCGCCTTTCAGGATATGGGCTATCGCGTCGCATATCGAACGCTCGTCGTCTATAACGAGTATCTTCTCGGACAAATCAGGCCTCCAGTGGCAGTTTAACGGTAAATGCTGCGCCTTCGCCGGGATGGCTGGTTACGGATATCGAGCCGCCCAATTCCTTTATGACATTATAGCTGACTGCAAGCCCCAGCCCGGTCCCCTTGCCGGTCTGCTTGGTCGTGAAGAACGGGTCGAATATCCGGCCGATATCGTCGGCCGGTATCCCGATGCCGGTGTCCGAGACGACCACAACGGCCATAGCCTTGCCGTGGTCTACCTCGCGGGCCGTGCTGACGCTGAGTCTGCCCTTGTCCGGCATGGCGTCGATGGCGTTGATTATGAGGTTTACGAAGACCGATACCAGCCATTTCTCGTCCGCTACCACGGCAAGCCTGTCCGCAAAATAGTCAACATCGAGGTCGTGTCCCTTCAGGCCCTTTTCGTGGCCCAGCAGGTCGAGCGAGGACTTTACGGCCTCGTTGACGTCCACCGGCCCCTTTTCTATCTGGTAGTTCCGCGAGAAGCCTGTTATCTGCTGGAGTATGCCGGTTATCCTCTTGATATGCGAAGAGATGGTTTCAAGCGAGCTGTCCGTGAAATCGTCGTACCTGTTCTCCTGCAATATCTGTATGTACGACGAGATGGATGTGAGCGGGTTGCCTATCTCGTGGGCGATGCCTGCCGAGATGCGGCCCAGCGCCGCGAGCTTCTCGGAATGCATCATATGCTGCTCCAGGTTTCTTATCTCGGATATGTCCTGGATAAGCTCGACCACGTGCGTGACATTGCCTTCGACGTCCTTTACCGGCGCGATGACTATCTGGAAATAGCCGACATGGTCCGACGACAGCATGGCGAGCAGGTCGCCGGATATATAGTCCGTGACCGCGTCCTTGGGCGTTACCCTCTTGCAGGCCATCTCGGTAGTGGCAATCTTGCCGCCGTTTAAAGCCTCGGGCATCGGGCAGTTCTCGCAAGGCGAGGTGCGGCCCATGAACGCCGCGTAGCAGCTCTTGCCGACCGCAAACGGGACGTTCTTTGTGATAACATCGTTGGCCCAAACCACATTGCAGTCGAGGTCGAGCAGCGAGACTCCTGCCCCGAACCCGCCGACTATGGCGTTCAGCTTCTCCTTCTCCCGGGAGAGCTCACCTGTGCGCTCCCGTATCCGGTCCTCGAGCTCGGCGGCGTATTTGGCCTGCTCGTCGGCCGCGGTCTTCCTCTTTATAAGCACGATGAAGTATATCGAAGCCCCGATGACCGAGAAAAAGATAATCGATATCAGCCAGGAGTAGAGCTTCATGCTCTTTGCGATAAGGCCGATGACCTCTGAATAGGGCGTCGATACGCATACGAGCCATGACTCCGAGCCGACTTTGGCGCGCGAGTAGGATATCAGCTTGTCCTCGCCCATCGGGGCGGTATAGACGCCGTATTCCATCGACGAGCCCTGGACTATCTTCTTCTCGGCGTCGAAGGACTTGTGGCATTTGAAACAGCCGGGCTCCGCATGCAGGATGTTGCGGCCTATCATCTCCGGGTTGGTCGGATGGTAGACGAGCGTCCCGTGGCTGTCCATCACCCAGGCGTAGCCGCGCTCCCCCATCCGCACCTGGGACACATAGTCGCCCGCTATGTCGTCGACGCTTATGGCAAAGAGCGCGATGCCGTTGAAATTCTCGGTACGGCCGTCCTTGACATACAAAGGGGTCGATATGAGGACATATCTCTTGGCAGGGCTGATCTCCTCCATCCGGGTCATCTCGGAGATGTTCACCTCGCCCTTTAGCAGGTGCTTTGTCTTTTTGAAGTAGGACCGGTCGGCCATGTCGTCGCCGATATGCCCGGCCATCGCGCGGTCGAAGCGCAGTATCCCGTTTTTGTCTATGAGCTGGAAATTGACGACCATCGAATCGGTTTCGGGCACATCGTCAAGAAGGGCGGAGAAGAACTGCTCGTCCAGAAAAGAGCTTTTCAACTGGTTTATCGAAGGTATCTGCGAAAGGGTGACCAGGTGCTTGACATAGTGGTCCATCTGGCGTTCGATGGACAGGCCGGCGCCGCGGGCAAGCAGGAGCTGCTGCCGGTTGAACTGGCCGGTGATGTCCTTTTTGAGATTTTCCTGGAAGATAATATTGAGGTAGATAATTATGGAAATTATCAGCAGGAATACGGCTATGTAGACTGAACTCTGGTGGATTATCTTTCTCATTGGCTCACCGGTGTTACTGCCATCCTACAGCATGGGCGCGATTTATTCAAGGGCAACCTGTTATCAACGGCGCTCAAGCGCAATACCGAGCCCCTTGTCGGCGTTGTTAATGGGGTAAAGTGCCGCGCCGCGCACCCAGGGCTGGACCGCAACTACATCCTTCTTGTGCCAGAAGAACACCCACGGGGCGGCCATTACTATGCGCGCCTGCGCGTCTGCGTAAAGCGCCATCCGCTTCGACTCGTCCGGCTCCTTCTGGGCAAGGGTAATCAGGCGGTCGAACTCCGGGTCGTCTATCCTTGCGCGGTTTCCGGCAGCGCCCGCATTTTTGCTGAAGAATACCGGGTACAGGAAGTTCTCGGGGTCGGGGTAGTCCGCCTGCCAGCTCATCCAGAAGGCGTCCGCGTCCCCGTTGTTGATGGCCTGCTTGTAAGCGGACCACTCAAGCTGGGTGATATGTGCGCGTATGCCGGCGGCTGCCAGGTACTGCTGGATGACCTCGGCCATGTCGAGCGTCTCCTGCTCCGGCCCGATATAGAACTTTATGTCCACGCCATCGGGGAAACCGGCTTCCTTCACGAGCCTGCGAGCGCCCTCGGGGTCGAATGCGGGTGCGCCGCCCTTTATGCCGGGCAACAAGACCGGCGGCACCGGCCCGTCCGCGAGCAGCCCGCGGCCCTCCATAATAGTTGAGAGCAGCCTGCCCCGGTCAACCGCCGTCGAGGCGGCCTGCCTGAGCTTGAGGTTGTCAAACGGCGGCCGGGAGCAGTTCATCCCCATATAGTATGTGTTCATGCCGACCTGCGCGAGTATTCTGCCCCTGCGGGTGGGGTCGGTCGTATACCGGCGGTACTCCGAGGCGGGTACGCCTATCATGTCGAGGTTGCCGCGCTCGAACTCGGCCACCGAGGTAAGCTCCTCCGGTATCACGCGGTAGTATATGCCCGCGACCTGCGGCTTCTCGCCGAAGTAGTCCCCGCGCGCCTCGAGCAACAGCCGGCTGCCGTGCTTCCACTCCTTCAGGACATACGGCCCCGTGCCGGCCGGGTGGTCCGAGAAGTCCTCGCCCCATTTTTCGACCTCTTCCTTCGGGACGACATACGCGCCGGGCATTGCGAGCAGCCCCAGGAACGGCCCGAAAGGCTCGGCAAGAGTTATCTTGAGGGTTAGCCCGTCCGCCTTGATGCCGGATACCCCGGCGGCCTTCCCGTCCATGAACTCCTTCGCGCCCTCTATCCTGTCGAA
>DASXVI010000257.1:0-15374 GCA_036504315.1 Nitrospirota bacterium | reverse complement strand
AGGCATCTGTCAACACAATTTACGATGAAGGCAGACATTCCGCCTTCTCCCAGCCCCTCCTCATGAATATGTAATAGACCACCGGGATAACTACCAGCGTCAGGGCGGTGGATGCCGTCATGCCGAAGATGAGCGCCCATGCAAGCCCGCTCCAGACCGGGTCCGCCGCGATGACGGACGCGCCGAGTATCGCGGCAAGCGCGGTCAGGACTATCGGCCTCGTGCGGATGGCCCCGGCCTCGACAAGCGC
The DNA here is from genome assembly GCA_036504315.1 of Nitrospirota bacterium. Lineage (GTDB taxonomy): Bacteria > Nitrospirota > JACRHJ01 > JACRHJ01 > JACRHJ01 > DASXVI01. The sequence continues at coordinate 15,124 of DASXVI010000257.1, read as the reverse complement.
CTTCTCAATCGGCATACCCTCCCGCTTCTTGTCTTCGATGAATTCAATCAGTATAATCGAGTTCCGCACGACAATTCCCGCAAGCGCAATCACGCCGATCATCGAGGTCGCCGAGAAATATACGCCCGTTAGCGCGAAGCCCGGCATGATGCCAATCATGGCAAGCGGTATCGGCCCCATGATTATGACCGGCATGATGAACGAGCGGAACCGGCCCACTAGCAGGAGATATATAAGTATGACCGCGACCGCCATAGCAGTGCCTAAGTCGCGGAAGACATCGAGCGTCAGCTTCATCTCGCCGTCCCATTTCAATGTGTACCCGGCAGGCAGCGGATGCTTATGCATATACCGCATCATGTCTATCACAGCGTAAAGCTGGCTTCTCGCGCCCATCTCGCCGTACACGAACACGACCGGCTTCATGTTCTTGTGGTATATCGGTCTGTCCTTCGCGCCGGAGGTAATGCTCACAAGCTCCGAGACGGCTACCTGCCCGCCCTGAGAGTTGGCTACATATATCTCCTTCAGGTCCTTAATGCCGGTACGGAGCTCCCTCGGGAACCTCACAAAAATCCTGACAGGGTTTTTCTCGTTCGGGTCGTGCAGGGTCGATACCGTCGCGCCGTCCATCGCCATCCGCAGCGTTGCCGCTACCTGCTCTGTCGTTACCCCGTTTTCGGCGGCCTTGGCCTTGTCCACCACGACCTGGTACTCCGGCATAATACCCTCTACCGAGTCGTCTATGTCCACGACCTCCTTCGTACCCGCGAAAACCTTGCGCATCTCGCCCGCCAGCTCGCGCATCTTGTCATAGTCCGGGCCGTAAATCTCGGCAAGGACCGTCGAGCGAACCGGCGGTCCGGGCGGGTCCTCGACAATCTTTATATTCGCGCCATAAGCATCCGCGAGCTTGCGGATGTCGGGCCTTATCTTAAGCACGAGCTTCTCGCTGGATAATGTCCTGTCATCCTTGTCCACCAGGTTGACGCGGATATCCGCGAACCGCGGGTCCTTGCGGAAGCTGCTTCCGCGAAGCAGCCCGTTGAAATCAACCACCGACGGCACTCCGACGAATGTTTCGTAATTTTTGACCTCGGGAAGCGTCCGCAGATATTCCCCGACTGCGCGAGAAACCCGGTCGGTCTCTTCAAGGGCAGTCCCGGACGGTTTGTCTATCGTGATAAGAAAGGTATTCTTGTTAGCCTTAGGCAGCATCCTGAACTCTACCCACTGGACGAGCGGGAATGCCATCGCTACCGCGAACAGGACAATTACGATTGCAAGAAAACCCCGGCGCTTCTTTTTGTCGGCAAGCCGGGGCCCTAATATTTTCTGGTAGATGTCGTGTATCTTTGTGCTTTTTACTTTTTCATGCCCGGCGCCCTCACCCGACTTGATAAGGCGGTACGCCGCCCAGGGGGTTACGATGAACGCAACCATAAGGGACGCGAGCATCGCGACCGGAACATTGAAAGGTATCGGGGCCATGTACGGCCCCATCATCCCGGTAACAAATTTCATCGGCAGAAACGCGAGGATGACGGTAAGCGTCGCAAGCACGGTCGGGCTGCCGATTTCGTTTACGGCCATGATGGCGGACTGGAGCTTGTCCTTTACCCCTGCCGTGTAATGCCGGTGAATGTTCTCGACAACGACAATCGCGTCGTCCACCAGCAGGCCGAGCGAAAGGGTAAGGGCGAACAGCGTAATGCGGTTTATCGTCTGGCCCGTAAGCATCCCCGCCCCGAGCGTGACGAACAGCGTGAGCGGTATCGCAAGCGCAACGATAAGGGCATCCCGCCATCCGAGAGCGATTAGCAGGAGCAGGACTACTATAAGGATGCTGAGGAAGAGGTGGTCCACAAGCTCGTTTACGGACTCGTTCGCGCGCTCCCCGTCATTGCGCGTTACGGTCGCCGTGATACCGCCCGGAAGGTCCTTCCTAAGTTCGTCAAGCCGCGATATTATCTGGTCGGCAATTCGTACCGAGTTTTCGCCCTTGCGCTTGGCTATGGCGACGGTTACCGCCGGATGCTCATTCCCCGTGCCGGACGCAAGCCTCGTATAAAACTGCGGCTCCTCCGGGCCGTCGGATATATCCGCGACATCACTCAACCGGACAAGACGGCCACCCGATACCGCGACGACCAGTTCCTGCACATCCTTCGCCGAACCGATGAAGCCGCCCATCTCTATCGACTTTCGCTCGCCGCCGGACTCAAGCCCCTCGCCGGTGTAGTTTACATTGCCGGCCGAGAGCGCCCGCTGCACAGCGAGCGCGGACACGCCGTAGCCCGCAAGCCGCACGGGGTCGAGTTCAACCCTGACCTGCCTGTCCCGTCCGCCTGTAATAAAAGAAGCCGATGTGCCGGGTATCTTCTGCAGGTCTAACAGGACATTGTCGGCTACGCGCTTCAGTTGATAATCGTCATACCCGCCTCCTGAAATGCTTATCGTGACTATCGGGACATCGTCCACCTCGATAGGCTTGAAAAGAGGCGGCAAGACCGCGCCGGGCGGCGCGTAGTCGAGGTTGGACATTACCTTGTTGTAGAGGTTCAGCAGGCTCTTCTCGCGGTCCTCGCCGACATGGAATTTCACCATAACGACGCCCATCCCGTTATTCGAGATGGAGTACACATCCTCGACGCCTTTTATCTCGCGCAGGATGCGTTCAAGCGGCCGGCAGACCAGTTCCTCGACCTCCTTCGCACTGCCGCCCGGGTACGACACGAAAACATTCGCGGCCGGGACGACGATCTGCGGGTTTTCCTCGCGCGGGGTGGTAAGAAGCGCGAAAATGCCGAACGCGAATACCGCGACCATCAGGAGGACGGTCAACTGGGAGTTTATAAAATATTGCGTAAGCCGGCCCGCGAGGTTCAGTTTCATGTTCAGAGCGCCGCCTTCATCCCTTCGCGCACCTGCGATTTGTCGCCCACGATTACAGTCTCTCCACCGGAGAGCCCGGACAGCACCTCGCGCATCCCTTCGGCTTCGCCGCCCGCACGCACAAGCTGGAACCTGATAATCCCATCCCGCGCAACGGTATAAACGCCCTGCATCCCTTCCTTCTCGACGAGCGCGTCCCTCGGGATGCCTATCATCTTCCTTTTACCGGACGGCAGCTTCGCACGGCCAAACATACCGGGCATCAGACCCTCGGCCTTCGGGAGGGTTATCCGCACCTCAAACGAGCGGGTCATGCTGTCTGCAGCCGGTATTATCTCCTCGACCTGTCCTTCCAAATCCCTGCCCAACGCATCTATCCGCACGCTTACGGGCATCCCCAGCATTATGCCGCCCAGGCCGCCCTCCTTCACGGTAGCCGAAAGCCTGAGGGTATTATCGTCCACCATCTTCATAAGCGGCCTGCCGGGAGACGCAAGCTCGCCCTTGCTTGCGGATTTCTCGGTCACGACACCCGAAAACGGCGCGCGGATTATCGTGTATCCCATATTGATATCGGCCTGCAATATTGCGGCTTCGGCCTGCGCCGTTCGCGCTTTCGCCTGCTTTTTCCTAGCCTCGGCCTGGCCGACCTTCGCCGCCATTACTTTGCTCTGCATAAGCGCGCCTTCGTATTCCTTCTTCGTCACCGCTCCCTGCACGAACAGGTTCTTCATCCGCACCAGGTCGGCATCGGCATTCTCTCTCGCGGCATGGGCTTCGTCGGTCGCGGCCTCTGCCTCGGATATCGCGCCCTGGGCCTCGGCCTTCGCCTCTTCCGCCTCAGTGCGCCGTGCCTTTATGTCTGCGTCCTCGATAGTGAGCAGTATTTTGCCCTTGCCGGCCCTGTCGCCCGCATCCGCCCAGACCGCCTGCACGATGCCCGTCAGCTTGCTTGACAGCACCGCCTCGTTCTTCGACTGCACAGTGCCGACCGCCTGCGTAATGTCCTGGACCTCGCGCGCTTCCGCGAGCGCCGTCTGGACCGTTACCGTCTGGGGGGCAGATGTTTCTGCGGCATTCTTCGAGCATCCGCAAGCTAATACGAGAAGGGCTAACAGGCCCGCAATATATTTTGTCATAAGGTCTCCCCGCGTCCGACGGCAAGTTTCAATCCCGCGAGCGCGATATTATAGTCATAAAGCGCCTGAGCCCTGCTTGTCCTGGCGCGTGTAAGCGCGGCCTCGGCGTCAAGCACTTCCTGGGTCCTGGCCATACCGTTTTCGAACCGCAGCTTCAGCACACGCAGCCCCTCTTCCGCTTCGGCGACCGATGCGGCTGCCGTCCCGACGCGCTGCCGCGCCTCCTGTACGCCGTTGTAGTTCTGGAGCACTTCAAGCGCGACTGCGTCCCTCATGCCTTCGAGCATATGCCGGGCGGAGGACTGACGGGCCCTCGCCTCACGCACTGACGAGGCCGTCTGGAGCCCGTCGAAGATTTTCCAGTTCAATGTCCCCATCACGGTGTAGGAGTCGCCGCTTCCACGAAGGAAACTTCTGTCATCTATGTCGTAGCGGCCGACAAGGTTGATATTGGGAAGGTAATCCGTTTTAGCGAGCCTCACCGCCGATGCGGCCCCCTTTTCCTCCGAGGTTATCCGCGCGAGGTCCGGCCTGTTCTCCAACGCTTCCCGCTGAAGGTCTGAGAGCGCAGCCTGGAACTCCGGCATTCCAAGACTGTCTGTCAGACAAAACCCGTTGTTAAGAGGCCTTGCGATAAGGGAGTTAAGCGATGCCCTCGCAGTCGCCTCAGAGTTCTTCGCGCGGATAAACATCTCTTTGACCTCGGCCAGCCGGACCTTGGCAAGCAGGACTTCCGAGCTTATTACCATATCCTGCCCGTAGAATTTCTCGACCACGCTTACATGCTCTTCGGTCGCACGGACCGCGGCATCCGCGACCTTCACCTGCTCCGCGGCGAGCGCCACGCCGTAGTATGCGCGTACTGCCATGAAGGCCGTCTCCTGACGCGTCCGCTCAAAACCCTTTGCGGCGGACTCCTCTCCGGCCCGCGCGAGTTCGAGGCCGACGAGTTCCTTGCCGCCGTTGAACAAAGGCTGTGTAACCTGCACGCGGGTGTTGAAATTGTTTATCGGGGAAGGGTCGTTGAGGTTTGAAATTGCGAAGTCCGCCTGGGTAAACCGGCCCTGGTTGAGCTTGGACATAAAGCTCATAACCGGGTTGTCCGTACGCATGAAGGTCTCTGAGATTTCGACCTTCGGTAAGAAGGCGGATGAAGCGCGCGACGATGCAGCCCTCGCGGCTTCGAGGTTATCGCGGCCCGCGAGCAGCGCATGGTTTCGCTCAAGCGCAAGGCTGACTGTCTGAGAAAGTGAAAGCGGAGGAAGGGCCTCTTCCGCGAAGGCTGTCGAAGCGAGGGCGAATATAAGGACGGCTACTGCGGCAACAAGTTTCATCATACGAAAAAGTATAGAGTAAAACTTGCTACATGTAAATAACGGCTACTGTGACAATATTACAGTAATACCTGAGTTTCCCGCTTAGGAAAGCTACCTTCTCGCCAGTTCCCCGCCTGCCGCATATCTCTGGCGGACAGCCTCGTAGGCTATTATCCCTGCGGCGGACGAGACATTCAACGAATCTATCATGGTAGCCATCGGGATTGAAATTTGGACATCGGTCAGCTTGAACGCGTCAATCGGAAGGCCGGCCGCCTCCTGCCCTAGCAGCATGACCGTCGGTTTTGAGTAGTCTATATCAAAGTACCGGTTGCGGGCAGAAACCATAGCCGCCGCTACCTGGTAGCCCTTGTCGCGGAACCTGCCGATGAAACCTTCAAGCGAATCTGTGCGGACGGTCGGCATCCTGAATACGCTGCCCATCGTGGCACGGAGCGCCTTGGGGTTATATATGTCCACCGTGCCGGGGGTAGTGACGACGCCGCCGATGCCCGCAGCCTCTGCAACGCGGATTATCGTTCCGAGGTTTCCAGGGTCCTGGAGCTGGTGCGCAAGCAGGACCATCGGTATCTGGCCGTTGCAGAGGTCTTCCTCGGTGAATTCCACCGGGTGCACAAGCGCCATCACGCCCTGGCTCGTCTTAGTTTCGGATATGTAATCAATTACGCGGTCGGCGACCCACATCACTTCGATCCGAGATTCCTTCGCGGACTCGATGATGGCTTTAATCCGCTCGTTGGCGACGGCCTGCGGCGTTATTATTATTTTCTCGACCCGGCCCGCCTGCTCAAGGGCTTCCTCGACTATCCTTACACCCTCGACCAGAAACTTTTTATGTCCCTGCCTGTTCCTCGGCAACGACAGCGTCTTAAGGAACTTTATTACACGGTTGCTCCTGCTGCTTATAAGTTCTTTAGCGGTATCGGTCATCTTATTGCTCCCGGCAATGAAAAGGTCAGCGTGGCCTCGGCCGCCGCCTCCCCATCTATTTCCGCAGTAGCGTTGAACATTACAAGCTGTCCCATTTTCGCCCGATGTTCGGCGACAAGCAGTATGCTGTCACCAACAACCGGCCTCCTCCCGAATTTTACATCCGTCATCGCGGCAAGGTATCCCGGCCCGGCGCATCCAGCTTTAACTCCCGCCGCCCCGGCCACCGCGCCCAACTGTGCGAGGGCCTCGATCAAAAGCAGCTGCGGGAAACAGCCAGCCTTGCCCATACCTGCAAAAGGCGAGTCCGCAGTGATGTTCATCAAACCGGCCGCCCTGACGCCGGGCTCAAGCTCGATAACCCGGTCGATAAAAAGGAACGGGTACCTGTGCGGGATGGTCGCGTTTATATCCTGCCGCCCGATGTTCATCCAATAAATTTTACTACTTATGAACGAAACCTGCAAGGAAATATTTAATTACTCTGATAGCGGGGGTTAAATCGCGATGCCGCCGTCGACGGGGACCGTCTGGCCGGTGATATATGAAGAGGCGTCGGAAGCCAGAAATAACGCGGCCTTAGCCACATCTTCCGGCCTGCCGAACCTGCCGAGCGGGATAAAGCCGAGCAGTTCGGTGCGGATTTTTTCGGTGAGGGTCGAAGTAAGCTCCGTCTCTATTACGCCCGGGGAGAGCGCGTTGACCGTCACCCCGAACGGCGCAAGCTCCCGCGCCAGAGACTTCGTAAACGAGATGAGGCCGCCCTTTGCAGCTGAGTAGTTTGTCTGGCCTGCGCGTCCGGTGATTGCCGACGGCGAGACGATATTTATAATCCTCCCCCAGCGAGCGGAGACCATGGCCCGGCTGGCCGCCTTGCAGCAGTTGAACGCGCCCTTCAGACTGACGCCGATTACCCTGTCCCAGTCCTCCTCGCGCATCAGCATCAGGAAGCCGTCCTTTATAACGCCCGCGTTGTTCACGAGGATGAGGGGCTGGCCCAGGCCTTCCTTCACGGAGGCGAACATCCCCGCGACCTGTCCCGCGTCAGAGACATCCGCCTTTACCGCGATGCACCGGCCCAAAGGCTCGGCCTCGGCGAGGAAGCTCTCGGCCGCCTCGTCGTCGTTTGCGTAGTTTACCGCCACGGACGCGCCCTGCCGCAGATATTCAAGGGCCATCGCACGCCCCAAGCCACGGGTTCCGCCTGTTATTATCGCAATCTTTCCTTCGAGCAGCCGCATTAATCGCCCTTCAAAATTTCATCGATGGAGGTCGTCCGCACCTCGCGCGTAACCCACCTCACCATCCGGGAAAGGGAAGAACCGGGGCCGGCCTCGACAAAATGACCGTACCCGTCATTAACAAGTTTTTGAATGCTGTCCTTCCAGAGCACCCGTTCGGCGATTGCCCGCCCGAGGGTATCCCGCGCATCGTCCGCAGTCTCGACATACCTCGCCTTAGTGTACAACAGGACGGGCAACCTAGGCGCGGCAAACTCCAGCCCGCCCAGATACTCTGCCAGTCTCTCGGACGCCCCAATCATAAGCGGCGAGTGGTACGGGGCGCCTATGCCAAGTATATACGCCTTCAGCGCGCCCTTCCGAAGCGAAATAGCGATGGCAAGGTCTACGGCGGCCGTCTCGCCCGAAATAAGGATTTGCCGCGCGGCGTTTATGTTGGACGGCCAGACGAAGCCTGCTCCGGAGGCCGACGCGCAGGCCGCTTCGACCTCGGTTAAATCCAGGCCGATGACCGCAGCCATATCGCCGCTTTTTATCCCGGAGGAAAGCGTAATGCCCGCCCCCTCGACCACCGCGCCGAGCGCATCCTCAAATGCCAGTACGCCTGAGGCTACAAGGGCGTTGTAGTATCCGAGGCTGTATCCGCTCACCACATCGGGGGTAAAACCCATCTTCGCGGCCGCAACCCTGAATGCCTCGTTGCAGACAAATACGCATATCTGGGCGTTATAGCTTTCGTTGAGGAGTTCGGAAGGACCGTCGAACGATAAGGCGGCAATATCTTTACCTGCCGATTTGGAAGAAACTCGGAATATTTCACGCACTTCGGGGTATGCGTCCCAAGCGGCCCTGGCCATCCCGACATACTGCGAACCCTGGCCCGGAAATATAAATACCGTCCCCGCCAACTTACCCCCTTAGGTATTCCCAGAGCGGGCCGGTGAAACCATACGAGCGGAGCTTCTGGCGTATTTTCTCGTTCATGCGAAGCTGGATGCCCGGCATAATGAAGTTGGCGTGCTCGCGGCCGTAGCGGCCGAGTATCTCGGAAACGGCGTTCATATCGAGCTTGGGCGAGAAGTAAAATACCGGCTTCAGTCCGACCGCGCCTTCGCCTACAACACCGTCGGCAACCGCCCTCTTGGCGATAGCCGTGCCGGGAAAGACCCTGATGCCAAGCATCGCTATTATCGCGTTAGGCCGAAGCTCGGTCATAAGGTCGAGCGTCCGCGTAACGGTCTCGGCCGTCTCGCCGGGCGCCCCGAGCATCAGGCTGTGGCAAAAAGGCAGGCCCGCCTGCCTGCACAGGTCCGAGGCCTGTATGATGTCCGCAACCTTGAACGATTTTTTCAGTTCCGCCAGCACTTCGTCGCAACCGGAGTCCGTCCCGAACTCAACACCCTTGCATCCGGCCTTCGCCATCAGCTCGAACAACTCTTCGTCCACGGACTTCGGGTTTAAGTAACAACTCCAGCCGGCATCGATATTCCGCCCGATCACTTCGCGGCAGAACTCCTTGGCGTGCTCGATGGGAAAATTAAAAACGCTGTCCACGATGAAGAGGTGCTTCAGGCCGAATTCCTTGACCGCGCGTTCGAATTCTGCGGCCGCTTTCGCGGCGGAACGCACGCGTACCTTGCGGCCCTCGACCAGCGGGTATGTGCAGTAGACGCAGTTAAACGAACAGCCGCGCTTTGTCTGGATGTTGCCCGCGCCGCCCTCGCTCATATAAAGGTGGTTCTCAAGCAGCATCCTGTCCGGTTCCACAAGGTCGAGGTCTTCGATATGCTTCGGCGGGTTGACTATAAACTCTCCCTTGACCCTGTAAATAAGTCCCGGCATGTTGTTTATCGCGTGGCCGTACTCAACCCTCCTGACAATCTCCGGCATCGCCTCCTCGCCCTCGCCGATAATGCCGAGGTTGATGTCCAAAGCCTGCATGATTTCCACCGGCATCATCGTGAAGCCAGAGCCGCCCGCGACTATCAAACGGACGCCGAGCGCCTTGAGAAGTTTTACTATCCCGACAAGCTCCGGTATGTATGACACGCTCTGAGGAAAAGAGACATTATCGATGTTCCTGATGGAAAGCCCGACCATCTTGGGTTTGAAGGTGCGGACCATGTCCTTAACCGCGACCGGAAGGTCTATCGCGAACTGCAGGTCCAGGAATTTGACCTCATGTCCGGCCTCTTTGAGAGCATTTGCGACATATGCCGCCCCAAGCGGCGCAACAGGGTCCGGCAGGCTCTCCCGATTGGTAGAAATCATTAGCACTTTCATACCGGTTCCTCCAGGATACTATCGTATAGTTGCTCGATATTATGAAGCATCTGGCGCTCGTCGAACTCGGCTGCGCGCGCCCTTCCGGCCTCACCCATCTTTACGGCCAGTTCCCGGTCGGAAAGGAGCAGGGCAACCCTGTCAGCCATCTTGTCAATATCGTGGGGCTTCGCAAGGAAGCCGCTTATACCGTCGGTTACCGCTTCCGGGCTGCCGTCAACCGCAGTGGCAACGACCGGCTTGCCAGCCGCCATCGCCTGGGGCAGTACCTTCGGGAGGCCTTCCCAAAGTGAAGTGAGCACGATAACATCGCTCGCCTGCATAATCTCCCGGACATCCCGCCTCCATCCAAGTATATGGAGCCTGTCCGTTATCTTAAGCCTTGCCGCCTCGCCGAGCATGGCGTCCCGAAGCTCGCCGTCGCCCGCCTGGACGAAGTGCGCGTCCGGCACGCTCTTGATAACCTCCGCAGCAACCCGCACAAAATCGAGCGGGGCCTTCTGAGGCTTCAGGCAGCTTACCATCGCCGCGACAGGCGCGGTTTCCGGTATGCCGATTTCTGCGCGGACCTCTTTGGGGTCCGACTCCACAACGCCGAAGAACCTCGTATCTATACCCGCCCTTATCACGACGGCCCTGTCTTCGCTGAAAATCCTTTCGCGGACGCCCTTCCGGATGTTGTCGTATGCCACGGCGACGAACTTATCCGTCACCCTCGCAATTAAGCGTTCAAGCCCGACATAAATCGAACGCGTAAGTCTGCCCTGCTCGTCGTTGAACCCGAAGCCGTGTATCGTGTGTATCACCCTGTCCACACCGGCTGCCCAGGCGGCCGAGCGTCCGAGGATGCCGGCCTTCGAGCTGTGGGTCTGGACAATCACCGGGGCGCCGGACTCGGCCTTTATCCCCTTGAGTATCCGGCGCAGCTTGAAAAACGCCGTCAAATCCTTTATCGGCCTGACTTCCCTGACCATCTCGGGCAGTTCGATAAATTTCAACCCCGGGATAGCCTTGGCCGCGCTTGAAAGGAGCCCGCGTTCGCCTGTAATCAGCACCGGCTCAAATTTAGCACGGTCAAGGTTCTCGACTATATAAAGCGCAAACTCCTGTGCGCCTCCAAGCTCTAACTTCGTGATTATATGGACTACTCGGGTCTTCATTTAACTCTTTCCGAAACCGCCCGGCCTTCGAGTATGGCGTCTTCCATGCTCGAATACTCCCAGGCCCCGTAGCGCCCTATCGAATGGATGCCTTTTTCGTGGAGCCATCCGTGTATCGCCGGGACCGCCTTCATCGAGTGGGCGTCCATAACGACATATGCGTATTTTATGTCGGACACATCCCGCACGGGTATCTCGTCATCCTCCCGGAGTACACCCGCCGAGACAAGCCCGGATATGGACTTCTCAACAAGCTCTTCTTCCGGGATAACCGATTCCGGCCTGTGCGATACCTCGACATAAAGGCCGCTTGAACCCTTCGGCGCCATGTCGGATGCGAAGTTCGAAAGTATCCCGGCCCGGTAGAACGAAAACTCCCCGCCCGGAAAATATATCCAATGGTACGGGCTGATTTCCTCCCGCGCCACGCCAAGGCTTATGTCGTAGACCGATGTGTACCGGAGCTTCGCGGCGGCCTCTTTAAGCTCGCCTGGCGCGTCGGTAATTATATCCAGCAACTCCGCCAGCGGCATCGTGTTCACAAGGCTGTCATACCATGCGGAATAACCGGTAGCAAACTTCACGGTACGCCGCCCGGCGCATATTTCCACCGCCCTCTGGCCGACGCTGACCCAGTCCACTCCGGGCAGAAACGCCTGCACAAGCGAACCTATCCCGCCGCGCTCGGGGTAATAAAAGCGCGGGTTGTATCCGAGGCCTTTCGCGCCATCGAAGGTAGCGCCGCGCTCTATGTCCTCGACGGTCGGCACCGGGACATACGGCTCGATCGCCTCCACTGCCATCTCTTCAAGCGGGTACTGCCAGAGCTTCCCGTTGTACGGCAGCATGAACTGGTCTGAAATTCCGCTCCCGAAGTTCCACTTTATCCAGTCGCGGAAGTTGCCGGGGCGCGCACCGCCGGGTTTTCTGCCCGGAGCGTTTATAAACCCCTGCACGCACTCCCGCGCCGCGTCTTCCGGCAGGCCGTAGGTGTTCGCCTGGTACGGGTAGCCTGTGAACCCCCCGTAGGCAAATATCGCGGCCTTCCTCTCGTGCTCGGCCAGGTTCCCTTTCATCAGGCCCAGTACGAGCTTCCTGGCGTAAGGGTCCTTCAGGTGGAGCAGGTGGCCGGTATAGTCGAAACGGAACCCGCCCAACTCGCGCGTCCGGCAGAGACCGCCCGCCGCATCCTGCGCCTCAAAGACCTCGCACCCCTTGCCTATATGCCACGCCGCCGAGAGGCCCGCAAGCCCCGCGCCCAGGATTACGACGCCGTCAGCCAACCCTTCCCTCCATGTCTATCTTCCCAAGGAGAAAGGCGAGGACTCCGGCGAATGCCGCGAGCAGCCCAAGGCAGACGAATACCACCCTCATGTCCGACAGGTTTATCAGCAGGAGCGCCCATGCCGAGAACAGTATGGCTATGCCGTAGCTGGCTATTACAATTTTCCTGACGGGCCAGCCGATTTTCTTGAGCCTTATCGCAAAGTGGTCGTTCGAGCCCCGGAACACGGACTTGCCCTTCCGGCTCCTTAAATACATCACGAACAGCATGTCGAATAACGGCACGCCGAGTATCAGCACCGGCGCGAGGAACCCGAAGAAGTTTACCCTCGTGTAGCTGCCTATAGTGTTGCCGATGGACAAAGCTGCGAGCGTATAGCCCAGGAACATGCTCCCGGTATCCCCCATGTAGATCCTTGCGGGGTTGAAGTTGTATTTCAGGAAACCCAGGGCCGCGCCGGTGAGCGAGATAGCCATTATTGCGACGGTAATCTTGCCGTTCATCAGGGCGACGACCGACAGCGTAAAGGCCGCTATCACCGCTACGCCGGCCGACAGTCCGTCCACGACATCAATGATATTGAACGCATTTGTCACGCCTACAATCCAGAGGCCGGTAAGGAAAATCCTGAGCCAGTAGGGGATGAACGAAAGGTATATCATCGTGCCGGACTTTATAAGAACGAACGCGGCTATAATCTGGCCAACGAATTTAATCTCAGGCGTCAGCACGCCGAAGTCGTCTATAAGTCCGAGCAGCACTATTATCGTGCCGCCCAGCATTATCCCCAGAAGCTGCTGGGTAAAGACGAAGGTCAGCGACAGCGACATCAGAAAAGCCATGTATATGGCAAGCCCGCCCAGATATGGAACAGGGTCCTTCTGGACCTTCAGCGTCCCGTCCGGCCTATCTACAATTCCGAACTTCAGCGCGGCCTGCATGGCTATAGGGGTGCCGTAGACCGCGAGCAGGAGCGACAGGGCAAACGAGAGGAAGTAAATCGCTATAAATTTAAATTCCATGTATCAGCTTTCTGCGGCGCCATGCCGTCGAAATATCTCCGAATTTCTTGAAAAACTCTGGAATCACGGACGGGGAGAATATAATCAGGTACGCCCACATCTTGAGGTCGTACAGTATTATGAACGGGAGGTTCAGGACGAAGTCCAGCGGCATGTCGTTTTTGACCATCGTTAGGTAGCGGTTCATCATAAGCCTCGCCTTCAGGTCCCTCGAAAGGAAGGTGAAGTCAAACGAACTTAGGAATTTGACCGGCGGAAGTTCCTGCTTTGCCGTGCCGCCCCTGACATGCATCGCTACGGCCTTTGGCGCGTAATACGCGGACCAGCCGTGGCGGTATGCCCGCCATGCGAGGTCCAGGTCTTCGTAAAAAGCCCCATAGGTCTCGTCGAAGAACTCGCCCTCGACCTCGGTATCTCTCAGCATATCCCGGCGGTAGAGTGGCGCGACGCCTCCGGCACCGAATATGTAGCCTGCTTCCTCATACTGGCCGTTCTCCTGCTCGCCGTAGCCGCGTTCGACAGGCTTCCTGTCCTTGCCGAGGAACAGCCCGGTGGTGTCTATCTTCTGGCGGTCCCGCCTGAGTATTTTTCCGCTCACCATCCCGATGTTGTCGTCCGCATCCATAGCGGATACCATCTCGGATAGGAACCTTCTGTCGAGCACCACATCGTTGTTCAGCACAAGGACATACTCGCCGGTAGTCCGCCTGATGCCGGTATTCTGGGCGCGGCAGAAAAGTTCGTTATCCGGGTTTTCTATGACTTTCACGCGGGGGAATTCTTCGCACACCATCAGCGCGGAACCGTCGGAGCTCGCGTTGTCCACGACCACTACCTCCCATATGGGGTAGGTCTGGCCCATAACGGACGCGAGGCACTCCCGCAGGAGTTCCCTCTTGTTGAAATTCACAATCGATACGGAGACTTTTTTTGGGGTAATCATTTTCTCGAGTGGGCTCCGGCGGTTGCCGACCGGGGCGCTTTGGCGGGTATTATATCACGCTAAATTATTTATTTCTATTATTTTCCGTGTCTTTCAGGTAGGCATTCAGCTTGGGGCTGGTGGGGTAAAGAGATACGGCTATAGTAAAGGCCCGTTTTGCCTCCTCCGGGTTGCCGCACTTGGCATAGTAAAGTCCCAAATCTCTGTAATAAAACGGATATTTCGGGTTCAGGCGGATGGAATAGCGGTACAGTTCCTCGGCCTTCCGGGCGGCCGCCGGGCCGTCGGCGTACGCCCTTCCTTCGTAAAGCCCGGCAAGAAATGCGGATATGCCGTCGTCGTAAGGCTTGAACGAAAGGGCATCCGTTGCCGCCGAAACGGCCTCCTCCGGGGCAGGGGCCGAGCGGGCCGCCTCGGAGCTTGTAATACCGGCCTGAGACAGGACGGCAAGCGCCTGCTGCACCTTGGCCGAGGCCAGATAGGACTTATAAAAGAAAAACAATATCGCGGCAAGGCAGATTGCGGTCACGGCCCGCCAACCGGGACCGGCCCAGGAGGCCCGTCCTTCCGGCAGGTCGTCCGAGCAGTGGATTAACCCGGCATAAAACCAGAACAGGATTGCGGTTTCAGGCACGAACCAGGTGAAATCCATTAAATTATGGACGATGAAAGCCGCCCCCCCCGCAAGCACACCCGCAAATATCAGCCCGTCGTCCTTCCCCCTGGCCTTCCTGAAACCACGGAGGACGAACGCTCCGAATATGGCAACCATCACCAAAACTCCGGCCGGGCCGGTCTCGACCATAGACTGGAGAAATATATTATGGGCGTAACGGGTTTCGTCCGCCTCGGGCAGCTTGTGGGCAGAGTAGACTATCTGGAACGACCC
>DASXVI010000256.1:0-8998 GCA_036504315.1 Nitrospirota bacterium | reverse complement strand
ATAGCCCGCGCGACTACCTCCGTATTGAAAGCCATCAGGTCTTCCATCGAGCCGCCGCCGCGTCCGACGATTATGACGTCCGCCTCGGCCTGCTCGTTCAAGTTTGAAATTGCCTGGGCTATCTCCTGCGGGGCGTTCTCGCCCTGCACGGAGGCCGGGGAGATGATTACGCGCACACCGGGTGCGCGTCTCTTTAAGACCTTCAGGATGTCCCTTATAGCCGCGCCCGTAGGCGATGTTACCACGCCGACGCATTTCGGATAGGCGGGAAGGGCCTTTTTTCTGTCCTCGTCGAAAAGGCCCTCTTTGCCGAGTTTTTCCTTTAGCTGAATAAGGGCGAGTTGGAGCGCGCCCAAGCCGACCGGCTCCATATATTCGAGCACGATCTGGTACTCGCCGCGGGGCTCATATACCGAGATGCGGCCTCGGGCTATGACTTCGAGGCCGTCCTTGGGCTGGAACTTCAGGAAGCGAGTGGATGCGCGGAAGAATACCGACTTTATCTGCGCGTCTCTGTCTTTTAGTGAAAAGTAGAGGTGGCCGGAGGAGGGGATGCGCAGGCCGGTAATCTCGCCCTGGACCCAGACGTCCGCGAACCGGAGTTCGAGGGTGTCCTTTATCCTGCGGGTAAGCTCGGAGACGGATAGTGGTCCTGCGATGTTCAGGTCCAGCTGCATGGTCAGGTAAGGTTTTTTCTTTCGATGCCGATGGCCTTGCCTGTAGCGGGGTCGGCAGTCACAACGACCGCCTGGAGAGTCCCCGGCCCGGCGGCCGTATCGAAACGCTTCGGCATCTGCGTGAGGAATTTTTCTATTGCGAGCTCGGCCGTTACGCCTATGACCGAATCCTGCGGCCCGGTCATCCCGACATCGGTAAGGTAGGCCGTGCCTTTCTCCAGTATCCTTTCGTCGGCGGTCTGGATATGGGTGTGCGTGCCTACAAGCGCCGTCGCGTACCCGTCGAGGTAGCGGCCAAGGGCAACCTTTTCGGATGTTGCTTCGGCGTGGAAATCGATGAATATGACTTTCGCGCCTTCCGCGCGCATCCTCTCGCACTCTGTACGCCCTGCCTTGAAAGGGCAGTCGAGGTTTGCAAGGAACACCCTTCCCATAAGGTTCAGCACGCCGACTTTAACGCCGTTTCTCGCCATGACGGTTACGCTGCCCCGTCCTGGGGCGCCGTCCGGGTAGTTGGCCGGGCGGATAAGCCTCGGCTCCTTTGCGATGAAGTCGTAAATCTCTTTCTTGTCCCAGATGTGGTTGCCGGATGTCAGGACATCCACGCCCTGGGAAAGCAGCTCGTCGGCGATTGCGGGCGTGATGCCGAAGCCGCCCGCAGCGTTCTCGCAGTTGGCTATGACCAGCGCCGGGTTTACCTCGTCCATGAGGGAGGACAGGTGCAGCTTGACCGCCTTGCGGCCTGGCTCCCCGACTATATCGCCGATAAAGAGGATATTCATGATGCCTTTATCCAAATGGAGGTCTATGGGGCCATCAAAGTGGCGCCACTTCTTCGTGAGTCGGCTTTAGCCGGCCATAATGTGGCGGCACGGCTGATGACCCCATAGACCGAAAATGTGCAGGATTGCAGCTTTTTACTTCGCGAACTCGACATAACGGGCTTCGCGGATAACCGTAACCTTTATCTGGCCCGGATACGCCATTTCCTCTTCGATCTTCTTCGCAATCTCACGTGAAATCTGCGATGCCGTGATGTCGTCCACATCCTCCGGCTTCACTATTACGCGTATCTCGCGGCCCGCCTGTATCGCAAAGGACTTATCGACGCCCTTGAACGAGCAGGATATCTCTTCCAGCTTCTCCAAGCGCTTTACATAAGTTTCGAGGGTCTCGCGGCGCGCGCCCGGCCTTGCGGCTGAGAGTGCGTCGGCTGCCGCGACCAGCACCGACTCGACGCAGCTGTACGGCTCGTCGCCGTGGTGCGCGAGTATTGCATTAAGGACCTTCGGATGCTCGCCGTACTTCTTGGCGATATCGTAACCGATTGAGGAATGCGTACCCTCTATCTCGTGGTCTACGGCCTTACCCAAGTCGTGCAGAAGTCCTGCGCGTTTTGCGAGCTTGACGTCCACGCCCAGCTCCGATGCCATGACGCCGGACAGGAACGCCACTTCGCGGGAGTGCATAAGCACGTTCTGGCCGTAGCTGGTGCGGTACTTGAGCCTGCCGATAAGCTTGATGATGTCGGGGTGGATGCCGTGGAGCGCAAGGTCGAACGCGGCCTTCTCGCCCTCTTCGCGCATCGTGTCGTCCAGCTCTTTTCTTACCTTGTCCACGACTTCCTCGATGCGGCCCGGATGTATGCGGCCGTCCGCCATCAGCCTCTCAATAGAGATGCGTGCAATTTCGCGGCGGACCGGGTCGAAGCCGGAGACTATGACCGCCTGCGGCGTGTCGTCTATAATAAGGTCGATGCCGGTAGCGGCTTCGAGGGCGCGGATGTTGCGGCCTTCTCGGCCTATTATGCGGCCCTTCATCTCGTCGTTCGGGAGGTTGACAAGCGAGGTCGTCGTCTCGGCGACATAGTCGCTCGCGTAGCGCTGTATGGCGAGGGCCATAATCTCGCGGGATTTCTTGTCGGCGGAAGCCTTTGCCTCGTCCTCGATGCGCTTGACAAGCTTCGCGCCCTCGCGGGTGGCCTCTTCCTCCATCCTCCTCATCAGTTCCTTCATGGCTTCCTCGGAACTCATTCCGGCGATGCGCTCGATCTCGCGGAGCTGCTCCTGTATGCCGTCCTCGTACTTCTTTTCCTTGTCGGCCACGCCCTTCTCGCGGGCGCCCAAATCCTTTTCCCTGCGGGCAAAATCGGTTTCGCGCTTCTCGAACTGTTCGACCCTCTTATCGAGGGACTCTTCCTTCTGCATCAGCCTTTTTTCGAGGGTGTTCAACTCGGCGCGCCTGTCCTTGAGCTCCTTCTCGAAGTCCGACCTCTGCTGGTAGAGCTTGTCCTTTGCTTCGAGCAGGAGTTCTTTCTTCTTGGTCTCGGCGTCCCTCTCGGCATCCTTGATGATGCGCTTAACCTGTTCTTCCGCTTCGCGGATCTTGGACTCGGCCATGCCCCTTTTGATGAGCATGCCGATAGCCAATCCCGCAACCGCGGCTATTGCTATCCATAAATAATTCATATCGCTTTGTCCTCCGTAAGGTCAGTTGGTGCTTGTTTTCTCTTTTGTGGTCTTGCGGGCCTTCATCGCCCTTGCAATCTCTTGTTCGAAACCCTCTTCCGTAGGCTCGTAGTAACTGCGCCTCTCAGAAAGGTACTCCTGCTCCACCCAGTGCCCCGGGTAGTCGTGCGGGTATTTGTATCCTTTGCCCCGCCCAAGTTTTTTAGCGCCCTTGTAGCTTGCGTCTTTAAGGTGGTCGGGGACGGGGAGGACTTTACCCTCCTGTATGTCCCGGAGCGCCTTGTCTATCGATAGATAGGCCGCGTTCGACTTTGGTGCCGAGGCGATGTATGTAGCCGCCTGCGCGAGCGGTATCCTTCCCTCCGGCATCCCGATATGCTCCAGCGCGAACATCGCGGATACGGCCACATTCATCGCGCCCGGGTCCGCGTTTCCGACGTCTTCCGACGCCGAAATTACCAACCGGCGTGCGATGAACATCGGGTCCTCGCCGGCGTAAAGCATCTTCGCCATCCAGTAAACAGCCGCGTCCGGGTCGCTGCCCCTGAGGCTTTTTATAAAGGCCGAGATGGTATCGTAGTGCTCGTCCTCCTCGTACACCACGGCCTTCTTCTGGATAGTCTCCTCGGCGACGGAGATGCCGAACTCTATCACTCCGCCGGGTCCGGGCGGTGTGGTAAGCACCCCCACCTCGATGGCGTTGAGCGCGCGCCTTGCGTCGCCCTCGGCCCTTGAGACTATAAACTCCCGCGCCTCGTCCGACAGGCTCACCTTGTAGGTCCCGAGGCCCCTGTCCCTGTCCGCCAGCGCGCGGTCGATAATTATGCCAAGCTCATCCGGCCCCAGGGTATTCAGCTCGAATATCTGCGAGCGCGAAGACAGCGCCGGAATTATAGAGAAGAACGGGTTGGCTGTCGATGCGCCGATCAATATGATGTTGCCGCGCTCGACATCCGGGAGCAGCGCATCCTGTTGCGACCGGTTGAACCTGTGTATCTCGTCTACGAACAGGATAGTCTTCCTGCCGGACGATTTTCGCTCCGCCTCCGCCTGGGCGGTAACGCGGCGTATATCCGCGACCCCGGCCGTCACCGCATTTATAGACTCGAAAGACGCCTTTGTCCTGCCGGCGATTATCCTGGCAAGCGCGGTCTTGCCGCTGCCTGGAGGGCCGTACAGTATTATCGAGCTTATGCGGTCTGCCTCAATCGCCCGGCGAAGCATCCTGCCGGGGCCGATTACATGCTCCTGTCCGACATACTCGTCGAGCGTGCGGGGCCTCATCCGCCAGGCAAGCGGAGAGCCAGACTCGTCGGGCTGGACTAAATCGAGCAGATCGGCCATTGAGACCTTAAAGTTGAAATAGGGACGGAAAATTGGAAAGCTGGATGGACTGCGGCAAAAAACTAACGCAGCGAAAAGCTGGACTAGGCAAAACTACTAACTTACGAGGTAACGACCGACCGGCTTGAAGGAGGATGACGGTCTTGAGTCGGGCGTTGGCGGCCCATCGAGAGGGTGACTGTAATGGTAACGGGAAACCTTTGAAGCGGCTTCCCTGCAGCAGACCCAACTATAAACGGCCATACCTTCCTCGTGCCTCGAAACCATAACGGCGAGGGAAAACATGAAGAAGAAGGCATAACCGAACTCGAACCCAATCATCGTCCACCTTAGCCTGACTTGAAACCTCAAGCAGTTGCCCGGCCAGCCGGTCATCCGGCCTGCCAGTATTGAGGCGAAACCCCCGCCTATGCCGTGTTGAGAAGGTTTTTTGAACCTGGCATAACCAGGTGGGCGCCAGGACGGCTGGTTCAGGCTTCCCCGTGAGGGGCATGCACACCCCAGTCAGTAACCCAGCCCCCATTTTTTTAGCGTTGGTCAAAAAACTCCCCGAATCACGCACACGGCAGGGGATACCGCCATCAAATTATAATCTAAAGATACTGTATTTAAAGAAAAAATTCAAGCGAAAAAACATCTATCCCTCAAGCAGGTCAAAGAGGTCCCCGGTCTTCCGGCGGATTGCCTCGTCCACTTTTTTCTGCTTTCGACGAAGCTGGAAAAGCTCATCGGCTATATTTATCGCAGCCAGCACCGCAACCTTATGGACACCGGCGGCATTCGGGCTCTTGCCGGCGAGCTGACGCATCTTCTGGTCGACAAACCGGGCCACTTCCTGCACATACTCCGGGTCGGCGTCGCCCTTTACTACATAACTGCTGCCGAATATGTCTACTTCGGTACTGTTCATACCCTCAAATCCCCCGGCGTAAGAATCAGGCAGTCAGGCTTTCTATGCCGCTGAGTATGCCTTCGAGCCTCCTGCGGACCTCTTCCTTCTCGCCCTTAAGGGTGGAAAGCTCTTCCTCAACGGCTTTTTTAGCCTCTAACTCGGCCTGGAGCCTGGATATTTCGGCTTCAAGGCGGGTTTTGTCCTCTTTCAGGCCGTACACCATGGCCGTAACCTTGGATATAGCCTCTTCGAGTTCCACCATCCGTTCGATTGACATGCCCTATCTCCTTGTATTGGTATCCGATATTACCCTTGGCCGAGGCGGCGTGTCAAGCCATTTCGGAATATGAGGCTTAATGCCGAAATATTGACAATGTTCCCGGAAGAACTTATCATATGGTAGTTTAGAAAAAATATGAGGGCCTTATGCGACAGTCCGCAGGTGGACAAAAGATAAATTATTAGATATAAATTAAATTGATGGTTGACAAAAGGGATGCGTTTCAATAAACTCTTTAAGACCGGTTAGCCCGGAAAAGATTCAACTACCATTATGAAAGGAGAGAAAACGATGAAGAAGCTTGTACTCCTGCTGGTTTCCGGCATGCTGGTGTTCTCGCTTGCCGCCTGCGGCAAGAAGGCGGAAGAGACTGCTCCGGTTGCTCCTGCTGAGAGCGCTCCGGCGGCTCCGGCCCCGGCCCCGACAGCCCCGGCAATGGGTGGCGCAACCACCGCGCACTAGGCAAGGCCTTGACTTGACAGGGATGCGGGCCATAATCAGCCCGCTTATCCCCTGTTAGTCGTTTGTTATAGAAAACTGGTTTCATAATTCTTCTTTGTTGAAGTACCCGTCCAATTTGGACGGGTTTTTTGTTTGGCTGGTAAGCCCATCCAGAAAAGCGTCCGTATATTTGACAAACCCCATCCTGTTGGATAGACTTTTTTAATCTTTGGAAAACCTTAACTTTCAGGAGGCGGGATGAAAAAGTTTTGTGCAATAATCGCAGCAGGTGCGTTGCTCTCTCTCTCGGCAACCTCGTTTGCGGCCGAAAAGGCAGGCTCCAAAATGGACGGCAAGACGCTGTTCGAGACTAACTGCGCCTCGTGCCACAAAGACGGCGGGAACACAATTAACCCGCAGAAGACCTTGAAAAAGTCGGACATGAAGAAGAACGGGGTCAAGAAACCGGAGGACATAGTAAAGTTGATGAGGAACCCCGGCCCCGGAATGACGGCATTCGATGCCCATGCGATACCGGACAAAGAGGCCAAGGCGATAGCAGAATATGTGATGAAGTCGTTTAAGTAAATATGGAAATTAAAAAGCCCGCCGTTCCCGGCGGGCTTTTCTTTATTTTTGTTTCTTGACAGCTTTCGAGGTTACCCACCCCTGAGTGCCGTCACTCGCCTCCACAAGGTACCAGTTCTTTTGTGCCTCGATAACCCTTACCGTATCATTCTTGCAAAGCGTTTTTAATACCTTGCTGTTCTTATTGCATGACTGTCGGACGCTCGCCTTACTTACGCATATCGTCGAACAGTTCTCCTCGTCTGTGACCGTGCCTTTGGGCTTGCCGCGAAGGGCATTGGAAGCCGCATCGGCACCAGCGTCCAATATTCTATCCGTCGGTTTTCCGCCGACCTTTGTTATTATTTTTGAACTCGTTTCGTCAAGTGCGTCCAGAGTTTTGCAACCAGTTAAAAGTAGGGCTATAAGGGCAATAGTGAAAAGGACTATTCTCATTAATTACCTCATTTGTTAGAAAACTCTATTAAAAATATTATTGTATTTAATACTACTTAAAATACTCTCTGTCAATAGCAAAAATTAAAATTATTTAATAATGATAGGGAATACTAATGAAGATGGGGAGTAGATGCGCAGATTAAATCTTATGGTTTGCCGTGCAATACCATAATGATGTATTTTTGAGACGAGTTGGCATCTTTATGATGCGCCTGAGCCTACAAGGCTTGTGAGCAGGTCGAGCAGCCCGCCAGGTAAAATGCCAAGGTAAATTATCAGCGCGACCGAGACGGCAAGCGCGAACGCCCCAGCCGGGTCCTCGAGGGGTATGGCCTTCGGTTTTACCGGTATCGCCCTGGCCTCATCTTCCTTCTCGCTCCTCATGTAAAGGTACACCACTACCCTCAGGTAATAATACATGGAGATGATTGCCGTGATGATGCCTATGACCGAGAGGTAGACATACCCCGCCTTCAGCGAAGCGAAGAATATCCCGAATTTGCCGATGAAGCCCGCAGTCGGCGGCAGGCCCGCAAGCGAGATAAAGCAGGCCGCCAGCGCGAAGCTCCTGAACGGATGCCTGAACCCCAGGCCGCGCAGGGTGTCAATATCGCCAAGCTCGCCGTCCTTGCCCGAGAACGACGCCACAACCCCGAACGCGCCCAGGTCCATGAGTATGTAGACCACGAGGTAAAATATTGCGGGCACGGGGCCGGTCTTGGGCGCCGCGATAAGCGCGAGCAGGACATAGCCCATCTGTGCGATTGAGGAGTAGGCGAGCACCCGCTTGATGTTGTTCTGTGTGAGGGCCGCGATATTTCCGAAGGCCATCGTGAATGCGCATATGACCCAGAGGGCGGGAGTAAGGGTATCCCATCCGGTCCCGGAAGCGAGCGCAAGCCTTATGAAGGCCGCAAGCACGGTCGCCTTCGAGGCCGTCGAGAGAAATGCCACGACAGGGGACGGCCCGCCCTCATAGACATCCGGGGCCCACAGGTGGAACGGGAACAGGGAGGTCTTGAACCCCAGGCCGACGAGCAGCATCCCCCAGCCGACCATCCCGACAGGGGACAGCCCGCCGCCGCGTGAGAGCGCGGCCATTGCCTCGGCGACCGAGAGAGTGCCGGACTCATAATAAATCATCGCGATGCCGTAGGCAAAGAAACCGGTCGAAACCGCGCCGATGATGAGGTACTTAAGTCCCGATTCTCCCGAGCGGGGGTCCGCTTTGTTGGAGGCCAGCATTATGTAGAGTGCAAGCGACATGCATTCAAGCCCCAGGAAAATGCCGAGCAGGTTTGTGGAAGATGCAAGAAGGGACATCCCGAATGCCGCGAACAGCACGAGCGCCGGAAACTCTTCTTCGCCCAGCGGCCGGCGTCCGACATATCCGACTGATATAAGGAGCGTCAGGGCGGCGCTCAGCGATGCAAGCACCGTGAAAATCCTGGAGAACCCGTCGGAAACGAATATCACTCCGGCGGTTCCCGGCGAATATATAAACGCGGAGCCGCCCGCCGCCGCGAGGGCTATCGCGGCCGAGAGGTATATCAGCCTTCTCACCCCGAACCCCGGCGCGAATGCGCCAAGCAGGAGCGTGAACATCGAGCCGCCCGCAAGTATCGCGTAGGGGAGCAGTATGTAGATTTCCTGCTGGGTCATTTTTCCGCTCCAAGTGGTTCCGGCGCAGGCATTATTTTCTCAGGCCCGGACATTGTATAGTTCACTATCATAAGCTGTCTGGCCGGGACCTGCAGCGGGGCCAGCAGAAAAGACGGATAAAGCCCGATTATTATAACCAGCAGCGCGAGCGGCACGAGCACGGCGACCTCGCGCGGGGTGGCGTCATGAAAACCCTTTTCTTCGACCG
>DASXVI010000255.1:0-5033 GCA_036504315.1 Nitrospirota bacterium | reverse complement strand
GGTCCATTTCGGTCCCCCGAAAAACAAAGTGGGAAAGAAACCTCGAAGCCCTTACCCTGTATCCCTCTCCCGTCAGGAGAGGGAATTGGATTGTACACCCCTGCCCTTACGGGAGCTGTAATAGAAAAAGGCGGCCAATTTTTCGGCCGCCTTTTGTATATTGCCGCGAGACCGCCAAAGCCGTCCCCCGAATTGCTCGACTGCGCATTCTGACTATGAAGCTTCTTTCTTCTCCTCGTCGTTCTGGTCGTAGATGAGTATAGCCGGGTCGCGGTTGATGATAACCTCTTCGTTGATTATCACCTCTTTGACATTCTGCTGTGATGGGACATCGTACATCAGCTCCAGCATGACATCTTCGAGTATCGCGCGGAGTCCGCGCGCGCCCGTCTTGCGGGAAACCGCCTTCTTTGCGATGGCCTGGAGCGCGCCTTCGGTGAAGCGCAGCTTTACATTCTCCATCATCATCAGCTTTTGGTACTGCTTTATGAGCGAGTTCTTCGGCTCGGTCAGGATTGCGACCAGCGCCTGCTCGTCCAGCTCTTCCAGGGTCGCTATAACCGGCACGCGGCCGATGAACTCCGGTATCATGCCGAACTTTATCAGGTCTTCCGGCTGGCACTTGGCCAGTATCTCGCCGGTCTTGACGTCCTTCTTGGACTTGACCTCCGCACCGAAACCCATAACCTTTTCTGCGCCCCTGTGCTCGATGAGCTTTTCAAGGCCGACAAACGCGCCGCCGCATACGAACAGGATATTGGTCGTGTCCACCTGGATGAATTCCTGGTGCGGATGCTTTCGCCCGCCCTGCGGCGGGACAGAGGCGACCGTGCCCTCGATTATCTTGAGGAGCGCCTGCTGTACGCCCTCGCCCGATACATCCCGGGTGATGGACGGGTTCTCGGACTTGCGCGAAATCTTGTCGATCTCGTCGATGTAGATGATACCCCTCTGGGCGCGCTCGGCGTCGTAGTCGGCGGCCTGGAGGAGCTTTAATATTATATTCTCGACATCCTCGCCGACATACCCGGCCTCGGTCAAGGTCGTCGCGTCGGCGATGGTGAACGGGACGTCGAGCATCCTTGCGAGCGTCTGGGCGAGAAGGGTTTTGCCCGCGCCGGTCGGCCCGATGAGCAGGATATTCGACTTTTGGAGCTCCACATCGTCAAGCTCGGTGACAGGCGTGCTTATCCTCTTGTAATGGTTATGGACAGCGACCGAGAGGATTTTCTTCGCGCGTTCCTGGCCTATTACGTACTCGTCGAGAAACCTCTTGATTTCCGCAGGTTTCGGGAGCTTCGGCAGGCCGCTTGCGCGCTCCTCGTCCCATTCCTCGGCAACGATGTCGTTGCAGAGCTCGATGCACTCGTCGCAGATGAATACGGTCGGGCCTGCAATAAGTTTGCGGACCTCGTCCTGGCTCTTTCCGCAGAACGAACAGTGGTGCACCGCTTTGTCGTTGTCCGTTTTCTTTTCCATCAACATCCCTCCACTACTTCTAAAATACTACCTTTAAAACTGCCATAAAGTCAAAATCAGTTTGCGGGTCAGGCCTTCTTGTTTACCTCGGATACGCGGGAGATGACGGAGTCTATTATGCCGTAGTCCTTTGCCTGTGCACCGCTCATAAAGAAGTCCCTGTCCGTATCCGCCGCAATCTTCTGGATATTCTGGCCTGTCGCGTTCGCGAGGATTTCATTCAGGGAGTGCTTCATCCTGAGTATCTCCTTCGCGTGGATTTCGATATCCGTCGCCTGGCCCTGAAAACCTCCCAGCGGCTGGTGTATCATTATGCGCGAGTTCGGAAGCGAGAACCGCCTGCCCTTGGCGCCTGCCGAAAGCAGTATCGCACCCATGCTCGCCGCCTGCCCAAGGCAGATGGTAGAGACCGGGGGGCGGATATAATTCATCGTGTCGAAAATGGCCATGCCTGCTGTAACCAGGCCGCCGGGGCTGTTAACATACAGATGTATCTCTTTGTCCGGGTCGTCCGCCTCGAGGAACAGGAGCTGGGCGATGATGCTGTTGGCGACATCGTCGTCGATGGCCGTGCCCAGGAATATTATCCTGTCTTTCAGCAGGCGGGAATATATGTCATAAGCCCTCTCACCCCTGGGCGTCTGCTCGATTACATACGGGACAAGCATTGACATTTAAACCTCCAGTCGGCTTTCTCAGGCACAAATCTCCTAAGAATATTCTAAACTCATGTACCCGGAAATGCAACAGCTACTAAATTAAATTATACTAAATTTCCGCGCGGGTGTATTCGGATAATTAACCCTTTTTCGCCTCGTTCAGGAGGAAATCAAGGACCTTTTCGTCTCCAAGTATACCGCGGAGTCCGTCAAGGCTGCCATCCCTGCGCATATAAAGCTCGCGGATGCCCTTCGGGTCGTAACCCGTTTCGGCCGCAAGCTTCCTTATGCCGGCCTCTACTTCCTCATCGGAGACCACTATATTCTCCTTATCGGCAATAGCCGCCAATACCAAAGTGGTTTTTACCCTTTCTTCGGCGACGGGCTTGGCTTCCGCCTCCCAGGTCTTGAAATCGAACTTGTCCGCCTCGGGCGAGCCGGAAAGCTCGCGCTGCTTGTCGGTGGCCATGGCCTGCATTTCGCGCTGGACCATGGATTCCGGCAGCGGCATAGAGTTAATCTCGGCGATTTTCTTGAGGATCTGGTCCTTCTGGCGGGTCGCGACGCCGCGCTTCTTGTAGCCCAGGATGTCCTCGCGGATGCGGTCCTTTAAGTGTTCGAGCGTGTCGCCCATTCCGCTGCGCTTCGCGAGGTCGTCGTTTAACTCCGCCTTGACCTTCTGCTTGATTTCATGGGCAACTACCTTGAAGGTGACTTCCTTGCCCGCAAGCTCGGTATTCCGGTACTCCGAGGGGAAGGTTACTTTTATTTCGCGGTTATCGCCCTTCTTCATGCCTACGGCCTGCTCCTCGAAGCCCGGTATGAACGCGCCGCCGCCAAGTTCGAGCGGGTACTTCTCGGCTTTTCCGCCCTTGAACGCAGTCTCGCCCAGAAAACCCTCGAAATCTATCACGACGAAGTCGCCGTTTGCCGCCGGGCGGTCTTCCGTAACCGGCTCAAGCGATGAATTCGCCTCGGCAATCTGCTCCAGGGCGCGGTCCATCTCCTCGTCGGTGACGGCGGGCTCCTCCACGGCGACCTCGATGCCCTTGTATTCCGCGAGGGTAAACTCGGGGCGGACATCTACCGAGCAGGAGAAATTGATCGGCTGGCCCGCGGTTATCTCGAACTTCTCGTCGAACTTCGGGTTGTCCACAGGGCTGAGCTTGGCCTCGGTTATCGCGCGGAAGTAATATTCCGGCACAATCCTCTCGATGGCCTCCTGCTCGACTTCCTTGCCGTACTTCTTCTCAAGTATGGCCCTGGGCACCTTGCCCGGACGGAAACCCGGCACGCTCACGGTCTTGTTCAGCTTGTTGTATGCCTTGTCGAGAGATGCGGTAACTTCTTCCGCCGGCACTTCGACCTTTACGCGCTTCCGGGTATCGCTCAGGGACTCTATTTCAAACTTCATCTTTTTGCTTTCTCCTTGTTTGTATTTCTTCAGCGTATGGCCGAAATTTGGACTGTTAATTTACCCTATATATAAAAAGAACCGGGACCGGCAGCCTTGCCCTCCCCGCCCGTGCTTGCTTAAGTGGTGCGAGAGAGGGGACTTGAACCCCTACGGTTGCCCACCAGATCCTAAGTCTGGCGCGTCTGCCAATTCCGCCACTCTCGCAGTTATGCCCGAAAACAATAATAAGCCTAACAAAATAACACATTTGGGGGGAGAATGTCAATCAGGAATGGCAATTTGAGCGGGTTTTCCGGGTTGCACGGCTCGGGTATGTTGTCCTGAACGCATCTCGATTGCTCACTCGGAGGGATTCGCCTTCCGGCACTGCGCGCCCTCAGGGCGTCGAATCCCCGTGGAAATAGATTCCTCGCTCGCGTCGACTTGCCTTCAGGACAACATACCCTCCGCCCTCCCGGCTAATTGCCCAAAAGCTGGCGGGGATGGAATCTTCTGCTCTTCTCCCCTCGCCCTTCGGGAGAGGGGCAGGGGGTGAGGGCTAACCGGGGACCCGCGTATCCTCATTTAACTTATCCGTCACCCCCGTGAAGACGGGGGGCCAGCGGCTTTCAAAGTCACTGGATTCCCGCCTGCGCGGGAATGACAAGTTTAGTGCAAACAGGTAGAATGTGACAGCCAGCAGGAATCGCCATCCAAGTCGGCTTGCTTTTGCTATGGCGTCGGCACTTTGCCGAGTATTTTGGCGATTATATGCTCCGGCGTGAAGTCGTCGGCCTCGGCCTCATATGTTAGGGTCAGGCGGTGGCGCAGGACATCGGAGGCCATCTCCTTTACATCGTCCGGGGTCACGAACGCCCGGCCGCGCATCATCGCCTCGGCCTTTGCCGCCGTCGTCAGGAATATGGACGCCCTGGGCGACGCGCCGAACTCTATCATGCTCCTGATGTCCAGCCCGTAGGTCTCCGGCTCCCTCGTCGCAAAAACTATGTCCACAATGTACCGCTTGACCTTCTCGTCCACATAAACCTCGTCCACGAGGCTGCGGCATGCAAGTATCTCGGAGACCTCGGCGACATGGCTGGTCTTGATGTCCTTGCCCGTCGTCATCAGGTCGATGATGGAAAGCTCCTCTTCCTTCGACGGGTAGCCGATTTTGACCTTCAGCATGAAGCGGTCTACCTGGGCCTCCGGCAGGCGGTATGTGCCCTCGCTCTCGATTGGGTTCTGGGTCGCCATCACCAGAAACGGTTCGGTCAATTTGAAGGTATCCGGGCCTATGGTCGCCTGCTTCTCCTGCATTACTTCAAGGAGGGCAGACTGGACTTTTGCCGGGGCGCGGTTTATCTCGTCCGCAAGCAGGAGGTTCGTGAATATCGGGCCCTTCTTGGTCGAGAACTCGCCGGTCGCCTGGTTGTAGACGCGGGTGCCGAGGAGGTCTGCGGGGAGCAGGTCAGGCGTGAACTGTATCCGCGAAAATC
>DASXVI010000254.1:0-3496 GCA_036504315.1 Nitrospirota bacterium | reverse complement strand
GGGGGGCGAGGTTTGTCGAAAAAACCACGAGCTCGTCGAACGGCACTTCAAACTTCTGGCCTGTGTGCAGGGTCAGGAAATCCGCCTTCCTTTCAAGAGGCACGACCCACCTGTTCAGAAGGTCGCGCGGGCGGACAAGCTGGCGGCCGAAGTCGTCGATGATCAGCAGGCCGCCGTTTGCCTTCAACTGGAACGGCGCCTCATAAAACCTGTACACGGGGTTGTATTCGAGGTCGAGCATTTCAAGTGTCAGTTCGCCGCCGGTGAGGACCACCGGCCTTCTGCACCGCACCCAGCGCCTGTCGTAGTCCGGCCCGTCATCACATGCAGGGACATGGGTTATCGGGTCGAAAACCCTTATGACGGAGTTGTCCACCGCGATGGAATAAGGGATATAAACGGTATCCCGCAGGACGCCGCCGAGCGCCTCCGCAAGCACCGTCTTTCCGTTCCCGGCCGGGCCGTAAAGGAATATAGACCTGCCGGAATTAACGGCCGCCCCGAGCTGATCTACTATCCTCTTCCCCACCACATATTCCGAGAAGGCGGCTATGATGTCTTTCTCGTTCACTGAAATGCCGGACACGCTCTGGCCGGCCACCACACGGCTATACTGTTCGAGAGATACCGGCGCAGGGCCGGTATAGAGGCACTTCTCCAAATATTCAAGCGCGCGCCGTCTCCCGTCCGCCGTGACGGAGAACTGGTACGATGCGCTCTGGAATCCAGTCCCGCCTTTCACTTCGCAGAACTTCTCATCCCTGAGCTTCTGGATGAGCGGTTCGATTATCCATGCAGGCAGCAGCATCTTTTCGCAAAGGTCGCGCATACGGAAGTTGCCGAGATAGAAGATATGTTTCACCGCAAGTTCGGTCAAGAAGTCCTCGGACAGGCCCGTGTCGGCGATGCTGGACGGGCCTGGCAACCTATGTGGGAGATTTAAAATTAAATTATCAATTTTCTCCGGTCTGCCGTCGATCGGGTCTGCAACTTTATCCATTGTTTCCTCCGATGGTTTTATAATGAAAAAACTCTAACAGTCCGCAATGATTTTAGTCAAATCGGTAAAACCAGGCAAAAAGTGCTTTTGACAAATTCCGGAACTTGTGGTTTATTCTTTTCAGCTTCCAAGATTCACTCAAGCCTCAAAGCCATTCGAGAACGCCAACCTTAAAGAATTATTCCAACCAGAAGATATTTATTAAATAAGCGTCATTGAAGCCGAAGCAAGTGGGATGCGTGTACCTTTGTGTTATTTTTCAACCACTGGAGGCAGAAATGAAAAACATCTTCACCATGCTCATGAACCGCTTGAAAAACGAAGACGGACAGACCCTCGTCGAATACGCCCTCATCCTCGTGCTGGTTTCCGTTGCGGTAATTTTGATGCTTACGGGTCTTGGTACCCAGGTGGGCGCCGTGTTCACAAGCATCACCGGTACGCTTAGCGGTGTTTAAAACGAGGTGGTCCCGCCGTTTACCGGCGGGACCACACATTCCTTAATGACAAGCACAACCACAAAAAAAATAACAAACCAGAAGGGGCAGGGCATGGTAGAGCTTGCCCTTGCCTTGCCGTTGTTCCTGGCGTTCCTCTTCGGGACCATCGAGATTGGGAGGGCGTGGTATTTTTCAGCCCACCTCTTAAATTCGGTCAGGGCCGCCGCGAGGTACGGGGCGGTGCTGTCGGATACTTCGGATATAAAAGCGGGCATCGATACATACCTGAGGAAAGAAATCGGCAAATATATGCCTCCTGAAAAAATCACCGGCACTAACGTCGAAATAATCGGGCCTGACGGGCCGAGGGTGGAAGGCGTCAACCACGGAGATACAATCATCGTCAGCGTCGAGTACAATTTCACTGTGCTTTCCGGCTCAATAGTCCCGGCCCTCAACGGCGATATCAGGCTGAACAAGACTGCGAGCATGAATTATGAGTAAGCGTGTGCACCGCTGCGGCGAGAAGGGTCAGACCCTTGTGGAGCTTGCCCTGATACTTGCTTTTGTATTGCCCCCGCTCGCGTTCGGGATTGCCGAGTATGCGAGGGGCTGGTATTACTCGAACACGCTGACCAACGGCGTCAGGGCGGGGCTTCGGTACGCGTCGGAGTTGCCGAACCTTCAGGACCAGGACCAGCGGGTGAAGGATTATGTATTTGGACAAATTACGGGCATAGTCGATAAAAAACTTGTGCAGAGCGTCGATGTGCCGGTCTCCGAAGAAAATAATGTGACAGGCGTAAACCGCGGCGACCTCGTTTCCATAAGCATCTCATGCGATATCGAGCCCCTGACGGGCAGTCTCCTGCCGGATTTCCTGGGGATGGGGTCAATAACCAGACGGGGGACTATGTATTATGAGCGAAGTATTTAACCAGATGACCCAAAGGGGGTTTTGATGGCCACATCCCGAAGGACGGCCTTAATCGTGGCGGCGGCGGCGCTTCTCCTGTCCTCCCTCTCCGCCGTCATGGTCTATAAATTTGTAATCCAGAAGAACCGCGAGGCGGCGCTTGCGAGGATGGATGTCTCAAAGGTAGTCGTCGCGGCCGCGGATATACCTTACGGCACTAAAGTAAAGGGCGAGCAAATAGTCCTTGCGGACTGGCCCAAGGACAGGATGCCCAAGGGCGCGATAAGCCAGGCATACAAGGCCGAGGGCAGGTTCGCCATCGCCGCGACACCGGCTGGAGTGCCGGTGCTTGAGAGCAGCCTTGCGCCTGAGAACGCCTGCACCGGCGTGCTGAGTTACCTAGTGCCGGAAGGCAAGAGGGCCATCACCGTCGCGGTGAACGAGGTCGTCGGCGTAGCCGGTTTTGTGCTGCCAAACAGCATGGTAGATGTAGTGGCAACGGTGAACTCGCCCTACGACAAAGAGAACAGAATAAGGATAAGCAAGATTGTGCTCCAGAATGTCAAGGTGCTTGCCGTGGGCCAGATACTCGAACAAAAGGAAGGCAAGCCGGTATCGGTACCGACGGTAACGCTGGATGTCACGCCGGAGGACGCCGAGAAACTTGCGCTCGCAAGCGAGAACAAGGTGCAGCTAATACTTCGGCATATGAACGACGGCGGCGATATCAAAACTCCCGGCGCGACGGTAGTATCTCTGCTTGAGGGAGGCCGGTTGCCGCTACCGCCAGCGAAGGGCACGCTTGTGCGCAAAGTTGTGTCTAAGGTTGTCGCCCCGCAGGCCCCGCAGGGGCTGCCTATCGAGGTGATAAAGGGCAGCATGAGGACGACTGAAAAATTCTGATTTGTAGACCCTTAGCTTTATCCGGGTACCCGGATACATGGAGGAGAGTTGATGTTACAGGACAGGTTTATCAGACGCTGCGGGCCCGCCGGGTTGTCTTTATTCTTTACATTCATGATGGCTGTCTCTTTGCTTGCGACGCCGCGAGCAAGCCTTGCGGCAGGCACGCCCACAGAGGTACGAGTGGGCGAGTCTATGATACTCACGCTTCCATACCGCGTGAAGAGGTTCTCCGTG
>DASXVI010000253.1:0-2191 GCA_036504315.1 Nitrospirota bacterium | reverse complement strand
GCGGGCACTATTCATGGAGCACCAGGCGCAACCTCGCATCCGGCAAGCCGGGCGTTAATAACTTTGTTCCGTTCCAGTTCACCTCCGACTATCAGGAGCGCGACATCGTGTACGGCGGCGCGGAGAAACTTGCGACGATTTGCCGCGAGATACGCCAGCTCTTTCCGGAGGCCAAGGGCATCTCGATACAGTCAGAATGCCCCATCGGACTCATCGGTGACGACATCGAGGCATCGGCAAGAGAGATGCGAGCCGAGCTTGGCATAGACATATTCCCGGTGCGTTGCGAGGGCTTCCGCGGAGTTTCGCAGTCGCTCGGACACCACATTGCGAACGACGTAATACGCGACTACGCGCTCGGCAAGGGTACGCTCGCGGAGCAGACCCCATACGATGTCGCTATCATCGGCGACTACAACATCGGCGGAGACGCGTGGGCGTCCAAGAAGATAATTGAGGCGATGGGCCTGAGGGTAATATCCATGTGGTCCGGAGACGGCTCTATCGAGGCGCTTCAGGTGAACCACCTCGCAAAGCTCAACCTCGTGCACTGCTACCGGTCGGTCAACTACATAGCGCGCCACATGGAAGAAAAATACAGCGTGCCCTGGATGGAGTACAACTTCTTCGGCCCGACCAAGATAGAGTCGTCCATCCGCGCCATCGCCTCGAAGTTCGACAGCTCTATTCAGGAAAAGGGCGAACAGGTAATCGCGAAGTGCAAGGCGCAGATGCGGGCCGTGATAGACAGGTTCCGCCCGAGGCTTGAAGGCAAAAAGGTAATGCTGTATGTCGGCGGCCTCAGACCCAGGCATATCATCGGTGCTTACGAGGACCTCGGCATGGAGGTTATCGGCACGGGCTACGAGTTCGGCCATGCCGACGACTACCAGAGGACGATACCGGCGATGAAGGAAGGCACCATCATCTACGACGACGTGACCGAGATGGAAATGGAGGAGATGGTAAAGAAGCTCCGCCCCGACCTTGTCGGCTCCGGCGTAAAGGAAAAGTACGTGTACCAGAAGATGGGCACTCCGTTCCGCCAGATGCATTCGTGGGACTACTCCGGCCCTTACCACGGCTACGACGGGTTCCCGATTTTTGCGCGCGATATGGACATGGCGGTGAACTCGCCGACCTGGAAGCTCGTCAAGGACCCTTTTTAAACCAACATCCGAGCGAGGATATAAATGAAGACCGAAGATTGGATTAATACAGTTGAATACAAGGAGCTGAACTTCGCGCGCAAGGCGCTCGTGGTCAACCCCGCAAAGGCCTGTCAGCCGCTTGGCTCGTTCTTCGTGGCGTCAGGCTTTGAGAACACGCTCCCATACGAGCACGGCTCCCAGGGCTGCACGGCATACTTCAGGAACAACATCTCCCGCCATTTCCGCGAGCCGTTTCCGGCGGTTTCGGACTCTATGACGGAAGACGCGGCGGTATTCGGCGGCAGGGCCAATATGGTAGAAGGCCTGAAGAACGCATACGAGATATACAAGCCTGAGATGATCGCGGTATGCACCTCGTGCATGTCCGAGGTTATCGGCGACGACCTGAAGGCCTTTACATCCAACGCGAAGGACGCAGGCTCGGTGCCGAAGGATTTTCCGGTGGCCACGGCCCACACGCCGAGCTTTGTAGGTAACCACCTGACCGGCTACGACTTGATGCTCCAGGCCATTATCAAGGCGCTTGCCAAGCCGACCGGTGAGAAGAACGGGAAGATCAACATCATCCCCGGCTTCGATGCGCACGTCGAGAATATTCGCGAGTTAGAGCGCTACATGGACCTGATGGGTGTAGATTACACTATGCTCGGCGACAACTCCGAAACGTTCGACTCTCCGCTCCGCGGGAAGTACAGCATGTACCACGGCAAAACGAAACTCGCCGACGCAGCGGACAGCGTCAATGCCGATGCGACCGTTTCGATGATGGCATTCTGCACGACCAAGACGATGGCGGATTTTAAAAACGAGTACAGCCAGACCGCAGCCGAATTCAATTACCCGCTCGGCATCACCGCGTTTGACGCATTCCTGAAGAAGGTTTCGGAACTTACCGGAAAACCGGTGCCGGAGGCTATAAAGGAAGAGCGCGGCAGGGCGGTAGATGCGGCGACTGACGCGCACCAGTACCTGCATGGCAAGCGTATCTCCCTGTTCGGCGACCCGGACATGACGCTTGG
>DASXVI010000252.1:0-6090 GCA_036504315.1 Nitrospirota bacterium | reverse complement strand
GTCGATGGCATAGGTCGAATATACAAGCGGCCGGTAAGCGGCGCCCCGGGTGTAGGCCGATGTCGTAAGCCCCGTGTTGGTGAACAGGTGTATAATGCTGGACGGGCTCTGGATGTTCGGGTTGTCTGCAACGGCGGGTCCATCGTCGAACTGGAACGGATATCCCGCCGTCCCGCCGTATATGCCCGCCGTCAGGCAGGCAAACACGGCAAGGACGAGCAGGTATTTTTTGGAGCCGGACAAAACGCTCATTCAAACTCCAGCATGGATATGCCGGTCTTCTCGTTTGTTACCTTCTTTGCGGTGATGCCCGTAATTTCTAGGACCATCGCCTCGACCACAAGGAATACCTTGTCGTCTTTGCGGACGCACCCCGCGAGGGTTTTGTCACCTTTGCCGACGGCGCCGTGCAGGTGTACCGCAGGCTCGCCGTCCTTCAGGAATATCGAACCCACTCCAAGTATCTCGCGGCCGTCGGCGAAGTTCTGCCAGACAGGGTCGGGAGGCAGGACAGGCTCAACCGGGCCGCAAACCATGCCCGCCTGACGCATCCCGCCGAGCAGCATAACAAAGCCTGCATTGACCTTTTCATTATGTGCTACCTGTATGATACCTTCGAGGAGGCTGTCGCCGTCCTCAAACTTCAAAACAAATACCCTGCCGATGCTGCCTGAACGGTATTTCAAGACGCTCTCCTTGTCCTTGTTTTCCGGTTTAGATGAGGCCGAGCCCCATCTCTTTTGTGCCGGAGCCCGGCTCTATCAACTGGCCCTTGGCGACGACGACAATGCCTCCGGGCGAGACCGAGTACCGCTTCCTGTCCTCGTCGAGGTCGTAACCGATAGTCGTGCCCGGCGGGACCTCCACGCCCTTGTCGATTATTGCCCGCCTTATCTTGCAGTGACGGCCGACGTCAACATTCTCCAATATAATGGACTCCCGTATATCGGAGTAGCTGTGGACGCGGACATTTGGGGAGAGCACCGAGTTCTGGACACGACCGCCGGAGAGTATGGTCCCGTTGGAGACTATGGAGTCGAGCGCGATGCCCATCCTGCCGCTTTTTTCCTGGGCAAAGACGAACTTTGCCGGAGGAGCCTGTATCTGGTATGTCCGAATCGGCCAGGCGTTGTCGTAAAGGTTGAACAGCGGTTCGACCGAGGCCAGGCCCATATTGGCTTCCCAGTAGGCGTCGATGGTCCCTACATCGCGCCAGTATTTTGCGCGTTTGCGGTTCTCGTCCTGGAAATTGTACGCTATCACCTTGAACCTTTTATACATCGAGGGGATGATGTCTTTACCGAAATCGTGGCTGGTCGGTTTGGCCGCGTCTTCCTTCAGGATGTCGTTTATGATGTTGGTGTTGAAGATATAAATTCCCATGGAGGCGTAGCATACATTCTTCTTGCCGGGCAGGGGTTTGGGGTTCTTCGGTTTTTCCTGAAAACCGATTATCCGGTTATCCTTGTCCACTTCGACAATGCCGAAGCTTGAGCCTTCCTCTAATTTAACCTCTATTGCGCCGACCGTCGCGTCCGCTTTCTTCCTCCTGTGGAAGTTCAGCATCTTCGTATAGTCCATCTTATATATATGGTCGCCCGAGAGGATCAGAAGCTCCGTCGGCTTTTCCTTCTCGATGGTGTAGAGGTTCTGGTAGATGGCGTCCGCCGTCCCCTGGTACCAGTGTTCGTCCACCCTCTGCTGGGGCGGAAGCGACATTATATATTCGCCCATTTCCGGGTTCAGAAAGTTCCAGCCGAGGTTTAAATGGCGTTCGAGCGAGTGGGACTTGTACTGGGTCAGGACGATTATCTTCCTGAGTTTGGAGTTGATGCAGTTGGAGAGCGTGAAGTCGATGATGCGGAAGTGGCCGCCGAAAGGGACTGCGGGCTTTGCGCGGTGCAGGGTCAGAGGGTGCAGCCTTTCTCCCTTGCCGCCGGCCATAATCATAGTGAGGACATTAAACGGCATCGTTGCCTTCTCCTTTGTAAAAGATGGTATTATTTAATAATACCAGCGCCAGAGCCTCCCGGTCAAGGTCGATTTCTTATTTTTATTAAATTTTTGCGGTTACCAATCCGGCAGGACATGCAGGCAGGAAATGCGAGGCGGGCTTTTATTTTTCAGCCCCGGCGCCTTCCGGCATCGGCAGGGAAAGTGTTACAGCAGTACCCTTACCCTGCACGCTTTCTATAGTCACCTTGCCCCCGTGGGAGCGGAGTATCGAGTCCACTATCGGCAGGCCCATACCCGTACCTTCCGCCTTCGTCGTAAAGAACGGGTCGAAAAGCCTGTTTATGCAGTCCGGATGGATACCCTGGCCTGTATCTCTGAATTCCATGAAGTAATCCCCGCAGCCGGGCTTGCCGTTTGTCTTTTTCCCGGTCTTTATGCTCAATGTCCCGCCGTCGGGCATAGCCTGTATGGCGTTCAGCACTATATTCAGGACTGCCTGTTTCATCCGTTTTTCGTCTATTAGGAGGCTGGACTTCCCGCCATATGATTTTTCGATATGGACCCCGGCCAGTTGGCCCTGGAACTCGACCATATCGAGCACATCG
The DNA here is from genome assembly GCA_036504315.1 of Nitrospirota bacterium. Lineage (GTDB taxonomy): Bacteria > Nitrospirota > JACRHJ01 > JACRHJ01 > JACRHJ01 > DASXVI01. The sequence goes on along the minus strand of DASXVI010000252.1, from coordinate 3,529 downwards.
TCGAGCAGGCGCTGCGGGTCCGTGATCTCCATGTACAGCTTTGGGACCTTGGAGTAGTTCAGGAACTCCGAAACCGTATCGCTTATCCGCGCCGTCTCTTTTTCCAGGACGCCGAACAGCTTCTTGGCCTCCGTGTTATCGTCGGGGACCTCTTCGCTAAGCAGGTGCATGTTTATCGCAAGCGAATTCAGGGGGTTCTTTATCTCGTGCGCGACGCCTGCGGCTATCGCGCCCATGGTAGCAAGCCTGTCGAGCTGGAGTATTTTCGCCTGAGCCTCCTGAAGCTCGCGGTTGACGCGCTCAAGCATGGTGACCTTCTCTTCGAGCGTGCGGTAGAGCTTGGAGTTTTCAAGCGCAATCGCGGCCAGGTTGCCGAAGATTGTCAGGGTGCGCAGGCTGGATTCGTCGATGGAGTTCTCCCCGCCCGGCGCTTCCACGGCGATTACCCCCATAACGCGCTTTTTGGAGAGCATGGGTATGAACGCGGCCTGCGGGGATGACAGTATCTTTGCAAAGTCCGGGTGGAGCGGGTCCTTGCCGCTGTCGATGTCCTTTATCAGTTTCGGCCTGCGGGAGATTACTGTCTGGACAGGGTGTCCCGCCCCTCGCGTTATCGGAACGACAAACGAGCGTACCTTGATGTCGAACGGCGCGCGTTCCAGAAGTTCGGACATGTTGGCGGGCTCTTCTTCTTCGAGTGCGGTAACCCCCTCCCATATTGCCCGCGCCTCGTCCCCGGTAAGCGGGCCGACTCCGAGCCAGCCTTCGAGGTTGCCGGTCTGGTCGTTGGTAAGCAGCAGGTATGCGCGGTTATAGCCGAACCCGTCGTCCGCGGTCAGGGAGGTGAGGATTATATAGAGTTTTTCTTCGGTCGTGAGCTGGGTCTGGAGGAGCCTGTTGATATCGTAAAGCGCGAGGAGTTCACTATTGGCCCTCTTCAACTCGCGTATGGGGTCTTTGTCTCTCATCGGTCTTTTTGATTGGTTAATAGAAAATAAACACACTCAATATATCATAAATACATAAAAATTACAATTATTCAACCTACAACATCAAACTGCCTGACTCGGAGTTTGACGCCAAGTTCTTCCTCGGCGATCCTGCGGCACTCGGCGATGTTAACGCCCGGCATGTCCACGGCTGTAACCGTCACATCCGGTACGAAGGCCCTGGCCTTCTTTACGAATTCCTTAAGGCTTTCATAGGCCTTCGGGCCCGCGTCCGGCTTGCACATCTTTTCGTACCGTTCGGGGTCGTCGAAGTTCAGGCTTACCGAAAGCGCGTCCACAAGCCCCTCCATCTGCGGGAGTATCGACTCGCTGTTTATGAGCAGGGCATGGCCGTTGGTGTTCACCCGCACGCGGACGCCCTTTGACTTGACGACTTTTGATACCTCGCGGATTATGTCGAACCGCATGAAAGGCTCGCCGTATCCGCAGAAGACGACCTCTTTATAGTTCTCAAAGCCCTTCATGGCGTGGAGTATCTCGGAGAGGGAAGGGTCGCGGGTCAGCCGCAGGTTGTGGCCCTTGACAAAGTCGGTAGTGTTTCTGACGCAGAACGCGCACTCGTTGGTGCATCGGTTTGTGATGTTCAGGTAGAGAGAATCGCGTATCGGGTATGCTAGCGAGCCTTCGGACGGCAGGTCGCCGATCCTGAATAGCGTCATCGCATTGAGCGTTGTAATGCGGGCGACATCCTCCCGCGAGAGGCCCTTGATATCCGCGAGCATATCGACGACAAACTTGAGGTAGGCGGGCTCGTTCCTCTTGCCGCGGAGCGGTTTTGGCGCGAGATACGGACAGTCGGTCTCGAGCAGGAGCCTTTCTATCGGGACGGTTTTTATGACCTCGCGAAGGGCGTCCGCGTTCGTGAATGTGAGCGTCCCTCCAACCGAAATGAAAAAGCCCATGTCGAGCGCCTTGCGCGCCATCCCGCGGCCTCCCGCGAAGCAGTGCATCGTGCCCCCAGCATCCTGCGCGCCCTGCGCGAGCATGATGTCCATCGTATCGTCCTCGGCCTCGCGCGAATGTATAACAAGCGGCTTGCCGGACTCCTTCGCAAGGGCTATCTGCCTGGCGAAATGCTCCCGTTGGACCTCTCTTGGGGAGTGGTCATAGTGGTAGTCGAGCCCGGTCTCGCCGAGCGCCGCAGCCTTCGGGTGCGTAAGGAGCTCGCGGAGCTTTTCGTAGTCCCCTTCTTTTATTTCCTTTACATCATGCGGGTGCACCCCGGCGGTAAAATATATCCGCGGGTTGGATTCGGCAAGCGTCTTCGCACGGACACTCGATACCATGCCCGTGCCTATCGTAATTATTTGAACGACGCCCTCGGCTGCCGCCGCCGAAAGCACCTGCGGCAGGTCGTGAGCAAACTCCTCCATATCGAGATGGGCGTGCGTGTCGATCAATCTCAGGTCCTCAAAGCTCATCAATGCACTCTTTTCCTTTAGAGGATGATACCGGCAACCGTATAGTAAAGGTGCTGCCGACCCCCAGTTTGCTTGTCACCGAAACGGACCCTCCATGCGACTCGACAAGGGACTTGACGACCGACAGCCCGAGCCCTGTCCCGCGTATGCCGGACGTCTGTGTCGTCCTGTAGTACCTTTCGAATATATGCGGGATGTCATGCTCGCTTATCCCATAGCCTGTATCGGAGACGGAAATCTCGATGCAGGAATGGCTGCCCTCCTGCACAAGGCTCCGCCCCGATATGAAGACCTTGCCGCCTTCCGGCGAATACTTGACCGCATTGGATATGAGGTTTGTTAGCACCCGCACCATCTTCTCCCGGTCAACCTCGAAATCCTCGAGTCCTTCAGGGATTTCTTCCATTATCCTGATATTTTTCTCGGCGGCCTGAAATCCCAGCTCCGCTGCGGCCTCGAACACGATGCTGGACGGCTTTACCCATGCGAGCGATAGAGACATGACGCCGGCCTCGACCTTTGCGAAGTCGAGATATTCCTCAACTATGCCCAGGAGCCTCGCTCCGTTTGAGCGGATGGATTTAATAAATACCCTGTCGCCTTCCTTGAGGCTTTCCGGCTCGGCGAGCAGGAGGTCGGAGTAGCCGAGAATGCTTGTAAGCGGTGATTTGAGGTCGTGAGTCACCATCGACGCGAAATCCGCTTTTTTGCGTTCGAGTTTCTTTTCCTCGGTTATGTCGGCAAAGACCTTGAGCAGTCCCGTCAGGTTGCCTGAGCCGTCGAACACCCCGTTGCTGCTGACGGCGTAATGCCGGTCGCCTTGGTTGATGTCGGGGTGGAGGCCGCCGGTCGTCAACGCTTCCCTTATGGCGGTTTCCGGCAGCAAGGCCGCATTCTTCCCCTTCAGGCGGCCCGGCGGCAGGCCGATGATTTCTTCCATCAGAGGGTTCGCGTCTATTACCTCGCCTTCCGGGGAAAGGTAAATGATGCCGATTGGTATGCTCCTGAAGATAGCGGATAATTTGTCGCGTTCTATCGAGAGGTCGCTAGTGCGCTCCTTTACCGTTTTCTCAAGGATAACATTCGAGTTTCGCAGTA
>DASXVI010000251.1:0-5751 GCA_036504315.1 Nitrospirota bacterium | reverse complement strand
GCCGCTCGACCGCGTTCTCAAGCAGGGTATGCGTCTTGGCCTCGACCTCGCACGCCTTTTTCATCTGGCGCGGCTTCATCTGCGAGTTGCAGTAAATCCCCTCGCCCGCAAACCTTTCGCGCTGGATTGAACGCGCATTATTGACCCTTGCGCGGACGCTTGCCGAAGGCTCGCCTGCGCGTGTGCTGGCAAGCTCGCGGTACTTCACCGGCGGGACCTCGACATGGATGTCTATCCTGTCCAGAAGCGGGCCCGATACCTTCGCGCGGTAGCGCTGTATCTGCTGGGGGTTGCAGGTGCACTGGTGGGTCGGGTCGGAATAAAAACCGCACGGGCAGGGGTTCATCGCCGCGACGAGCATGAAGGATGCCGGGTATGTGATGGACGCCATCGCGCGTGAAATCGTGACGGAGCGGTCCTCAAGCGGCTGGCGCAATACCTCAAGCGCGTTTCGATGAAACTCCGGCAGCTCGTCCAGGAACAGCACCCCGTTGTGCGACAGGCTGGCCTCGCCGGGCTTCGGGTTGGCCCCTCCGCCGACAAGCCCCGCGTCGGATATCGTATGGTGCGGGCTGCGGAAAGGCCGTGTCGCCACAAGCGGCTTCTCCGGCGATATCAGCCCCATCACGCTGTGTATCTTTGTCGTCTCGATGGCCTCGGCAAAGGACATCTCGGGCAGGACGGTTACAAGCCTTCTGGCGAGCATCGTCTTGCCGGAGCCCGGCGGCCCTATCATCAGGATGTTGTGCCCGCCCGCCGCCGCAATCTCCAGCGCGCGCTTGACATGCTCCTGCCCCTTCACCTCCGCGAAGTCTTCGAGGTACAAAGAACCTACCGAGAACAGCCGCTGGACATCCATCTTCCTGGGCGAGAGCTGCTTTGCGCCCCTGAAGAACTCGACCACCTCGGCCAGGTCCTTCACGCCGTATATCGGCATATCCGCGACCACGGCCGCCTCGTCCGCGTTCTCCTCCGGGATGACAAGGCCCCGGCAGCCCTCCTCTTTCGCCTTGACGGCCATCGAGAGAGCTCCCCGCACGGGCTTAATCTTGCCGTCCAGCGACAGCTCCCCGGCTATGATATACCCGTTCAGCGACTGCTGCTCCAGAAGCCCCTCGGCCGCGATTATCCCGAGCGCGATGGGCAGGTCGAAAGAGGAGCCCTCCTTCTTGATATTCGCCGGGGCGAGGTTGATAACTATCTGCTTTAAGGGGAACTCGAAGCCGTTGTTCTTCAGGGCGGCTCGGACGCGGTCTTTGGACTCCTTGACGGCGGCGTCGGGCAGGCCCACGACGGAGAAGAACGGGAGGCCCCTCGCGGCGACATCCACCTCGACATCGACCACAAACGCGTCTATCCCCATCACGGAACTCGAACTGACTTTGGAGAGCAAGGATTGGCCTCTTTTGTTAATAAAAAATGCTTCTGGATTATAACCAACGACATTTTGTTTGGCAAGGGTTAAAATCCCTAATAATTAAAGGATTAGTTATTATTGACTTGAAAACTAAAAAGGGATAGAATTGGTTGGATAATTTCACCATCTGGAAGCATTTTGCCTAATTATGGATGAGCTTTTCGAGAAAAGCAGTGACAGCATTAAGGAAACCGGGGTCTTAAGCCAGGTATCCGATGCCGAGGTGCGCCAGGTCAAGGAGCTTTTGCAGACGCTCCTGAAGACGAAACGCGCCTTCGAGATGTACCCGGCCAACAACCCTATCCTCCTCAAATTCCAGGAAGACCTGATAAAGCGGTTCGAGGCGTTTTTCTCGGTCGAAGAACGCCTTACCCTGATAGTCCGCCAGTACGATATCCATTACAAAGGCCAGCCCGTCTACAAAAGCACCGAAAAGGACGACAACCTCGCCCTGTTCTTCTACAAGGACGGCCTGCGCGAACTCACATTCCACCAGGGCTTCTCGGGCGACGAGGTGCTCGACTTCATCGACGTAATCCGCGACAGGCCCGAGGCCTCGGCGGACAAGTACGACGACGATATCGTTACCCTGCTCTGGGAAAAGGACTTCATAAACCTCACCTACTATGTCATAGACGAGTTCGTGGACGGCGACGCGCTGGAGAAGGACGAGGTGGAGCAGCTCCTCGCAAAGAGGGGCACGGGGGACGGAAACCTCGAAGACGCCTATAAGGACGCCTCCGAGGAAGAGGGCGCGGAAGGCTCCGGCGAACAGATATTCAGCCCTTTAGAGAAGATTTCGATGGGCTTCCAGGGCATATTCAGCCTTGGCGAGGAAGAGGTCAAGTCGCTCAAGGAGGAGATGGAATCGTTATCAGACGAGAAGCTCCTCGAAGACGCAATCTATGTCCTTTTCGAAAGCGTCTACTTAGACCGCGGCACGCCCGATTTTGATATACTGATGAACAACCTCGACAGCGCCCTGAGCTACCTGCTTTACAGCGGCGGGTTCAGGACCGCAGCCCTCATCATGAGGCGGTTCCGCGAGCTTGCGGGCCAGAGGGACCTCTTCAGCATCAAGGAGCTTGAACGCATCCGCGCCTCCATCATAAAGGCGGGCAGCGAGCCGAGGATGAAGTCGGTGGCCGATGTCTTGAACAGCGGCAACGACATCGTGGTCGAGGAGTTCAAGCTGTTCCTGAACCAGCTCGACAAAAGCGCGATAATACCGCTCTCGAACCTGATGGGCGATATCCAGGACATAAAGTACAGGAAGGCGCTGATAGACGCGCTGGTCGTGGTGGGACGCGACAACATCGAGGTGCTGGCCGCCGGCATGAAGGACAAGCGCTGGTTCGTCGTCAGGAATGTAGCCGCGATACTCGGCCGCATCGGGGACAAGGCCGCGCTCGACCACTTAAAGCAGGCGATACACCATCCAGAACCGAAGGTGCGCCGCGAGGTAATCCGCGCGCTCGGGCTGGTGGGCGGGCCGAAGGCCGGAGAGATACTGCTCCAGGCTATCGAGGACGAAGACCCGCAGATACGCATGGCCGCCCTTAGATACCTGCCGGGGGCGCAGAGCTTCGCGGTGATGGACAGCCTTATGGAGATTATCACAAGGACTGACTTTGCCGAAAGGGCGCTCTCCGAGAAGAGGGTGTTCTTCGAGATAATGGCCGAGATTGGACAGGAGCGCGTGCTGCCGTTCCTCATCAAGCAGCTCAAGAACCGCGGCCTGTTCTTCATGGGCAGCGCAAAGAACGAAGAGCTGCGCATCGGGGCCGCATACGGCCTTGGGAACATCCACAACCGCGAGGCGCTCGAAGCCCTGAAGAGCGAGGGGCCGAAGTCGAAGAAGGGCAGCCTGCTCGCAGACGCGATAAGCTATTCATTGAACAAACTCACTGCGCCCGCGCAGTCATCGGGAAGGGTTGACAGCGATGTCTGATGAAAGGCAAGGCCGTGAGATGTCCTCGCCCTTCCGTTCCGAAGGCAGCGAGGTTGTACTCAAGGCGTCCCGCACCCTCATAAACCAGTTCCAGGTCCTCATCCGCACCAGCCAGATACACGACATGGGGAATGTCGCCCTGGTACGCCCGGCGACGAACCTCCTAAACGCCCTCGAAACGCTTTTCAAGACCAGCCCGGAACTCAGCTTCATCCTGCGCGGAGAGTACCTCTACCTCGACGAGACCCGCATCAGGTACGACATCGAGGACATGGCGAGCTACGAATTCCTTGTGAAGCTCTTCAAGGAAAAGAAGACCGGCTCGTTCACCTTCGTCCAGCCCGTCACCGCGGAGGAACTGAAAAAGCTCGCATACGCCCTGACCGCGCTCGACCCGTCGAAGCCGGAGCCGCACGAGAGGCTCAACTCCGAACTCACCGGCAGGGGCGTCCGCTCCATCTATGCGGGCCCCGCGGCCGAAGCCGAGGTAGTCCGGTACGACGATATCGCCGACCAGAGGAAGAAGGCCAAGAAGACCTATTTCCAGGCCGTCTCCGTGACCAAGGGCGTGATGAACAGCATCAAGAGCGAGCAGCCCACCCACCTGAAAAAGGTGAAGAGGGTAATCCAGAGCATCGTCGATATAATCCTGAAGGAAGAGTCGTCCCTGCTCAGCCTCACCACCATAAAAGATTTCGACGAGTACACCTACAACCACTGCGTCAATGTGAGCATACTCTCGATAACGATGGGACAGAAGCTCGGCCTCGACAAGAACACCCTCACGAAGCTCGGCATCGCGTCCCTGTTCCACGACATCGGCAAGGTGGACGTGCCTATCGAGGTATTGAACAAGCTCGGCTCGTTCAACGAGGACGAATGGACGCTGATGCGCAGACACCCGGTAAACGGCGTCAAGGCCATATCGCGCATAAGGGGCCTAAACGAGCTTGCGGCAAGCTCGATGGTAGTCGCGTTCGAGCACCACATCTTCTTCGACCTCACCGGCTACCCGCCGACAAGGCTCAAGAGGATGCCCAACTTCTTCTCGCGCATCGTCTCGATCGCGGACCAGTACGACTCCATGACCTCCGCGCGCGTCTATGCGCGCATCCCCTACACCCCGGACAAGGCGCTCTCCCTGATGATGGAGAGGAGCGGCGTCCAGCTCGACCCACTGCTCTTCAAGATATTCGCCAACATCGTCGGCGTCTACCCCATCGGCACGCTCGTGATGATGGACACCAGGGAACTCGGGCTCGTGTTCGAGTCCAACCCGAACCCAGAGAAACTCGACAGGCCAAAGGTAATCCTTATAACGGATACTGCCGGCAGGCGCGTGACGGGGAAGACGGTTGACCTGGCAGAGCAGGAACCCTCCGGCAGATACAAGAGGACAATCAACAAAGCCCTCGACCCAAAGAAATACAAAATAAACCTTGCGGAATATTTTCTCTAAGAAGAAGGGCCCGAAGAAGGACTCAGGCCAGCTCGACCTCTTCTCCCAGCCCGCCGCACCGAAGGCTTCCAAGGCCCAAAAAACCAGGGAAGCCGATGTGGTCGCCCAACCGGTTTGGAGCGTGGTCCTCGGCGGCAGGCGCGTAGCCTACACGCTCCGCCGGAGCGCGCGGTCGAGGAATGTCTGGCTGCGGTTCGGCATCGGCACAGGCCTCGAAGTCGTCGCCCCCATGCGGATGTCGATGGTCAGCCTCGAATCCGTCATCGCGAAGAAGAGCCGGTGGCTCTTAAACCAGCTCGACCGTGCCGGGGTTGCGGAGCGGGTGAGGAAGGCCCGCGAACCCAGGGACGGCGCGGTGCTGCCGTACATGGGCACGGAGTATACCCTCCGCGTCGAGCTCGCCGAAGATGCGTCCGTGAGGATATCCGGCGATGAAATCCATGCGGCCCTGCCCGACGCCTCGGTCGAGAACCTCCGCGAGGTGCTCCGGGAGTGGTACAAGAAGATGGCGCGGGTTGTGATACCGGAGCGGGTAAACCAGCTTTCAAACGGGAAGAAGGTCGGGAGCGTTTCGATACGCGACCAGAAGACGCGGTGGGGGAGCTGTTCGTCCAAGGGCAACCTGAGCTTCAACTGGCGGCTTGCGATGGCCCCTCCGAGGATAATCGACTACATGATTATCCACGAGCTGTGCCACCTGGACCAGCCGGACCATTCTGCTAAGTACTGGGCGAAGGTCGAAAAACTTTGCCCGGACTACAAGGAGCGCGAGGCCTGGCTGAAGGAGCACGGACGCGGCCTGCACGTATGACGGGATTGCCAAAGAAGAAATGATAAGGCCGGGGAGACCCGGCCTATTTTGTTGTCATTCTTGCCTGCCGGACTGATTTGACAGGTTTTCTCGCCGCCTGTTAATAATAGTAC